>DASWDC010000125.1:0-12898 GCA_036395655.1 Actinomycetota bacterium
CTCCGGGCGATTACGAGGGGCTTACGGCTGCCCGGCCGCGACGCCAAGCGGGCCGCTTGCCGTTATTGTTTGAGATATGCGGGCAGAACCGGAACCGCGGCTGCGGGCCTCGGCGGCGTTTGTCGCCGGAGTCTCGGCGATGCTGCTCGCGACCGGGCTGCTGGGGCTCGCCAGCCTGGTGCAGGCCAGCGTGTCGTTTCCGCCGCTCGGCCTCGCGCAGCGCTTCCTGCACCTGATTCCCGGGCGGGTGGACGTCTTCTTCATCGACCTGATGGGGCACTGGGCCCTGCGGTCGTTCGCGGCGGGCTTCACCGTCGGCAGCATCCTCGCGGGCGGTGTGGCCGGCATCCTGGTCGCCCGCGTCCCCGGCCCAGGCAGCGGGCGCACCGCCGCCATCTGGGGCGCCGCGGCAGTGCTCGCCGCGCTGGCGTTCGCTGGCTGGAGCTCCGCGCCCGGAGGGCCCTCGGCGCTCACCTACGCCGCCTTGGTCGGGGCCGCCGGGGCGGTGTTCGCGCTGGCGCTCGGCGGGGCGCTGGGGCGGCTGGAGCGCGACGTGGTCCCACCCCCCGCCCGGGGGCTCGGGCGGTCCCGGCGGGAGTTCCTGCGCGCCGCGGTCGGCGCTGGCGGGCTGGTGGTGGCGGGCCTGGCGGTGCGCCGCTTCAGCGGCGGCGCCATCGGCGGGGACCGTGGCGGCAAGCCGCTCGCCCGGCCGGCGGGCGCGGCGCCGGTCAAGGCGGCCACGCCGGCGCCAGCGGACGCCGCCGACGACCGTGCGTTCCTGTCGATCCCCGGGCTGACCCCGGAGGTCACCCCGAACCGGCTCCACTACGTGGTGGACGAGTCGATCATCGACCCCAATGTCGACAGCGGTTCCTGGCGGCTGCGGGTCGACGGACTGGTCGGCGAGCCGCTCACGCTGACCTACCAGGACCTGCTCGCCATGCCCGCGATCGAGCAGTACGTCACCCTGCAGTGCATCTCCAACCTGGTCGGGGGAGACCTGGTAAGCACCGCCAAGTGGACCGGCGTGCCACTCAAGGCGGTGCTGGCACGGGCTGGCGGTGTGGCGCCGGGGGCGGTTCGGGTGGTGTTCCACGCGGTCGGCGGCTACACCGACTCGCTGCCGGTCGCCAAGGCACTCGACGGCGAGACGGTGGGTGGCCTATGGCATGAACGGCCAGAGCCTGCCGCGCGCCCACGGCTACCCGGCGCGGATCGTGGCGCCTGGTATCTATGGGATGAAATGCGTCAAGTGGCTGCAACGCATCGAAGTGGTCAACTACGACTATCAAGGCTATTGGCAGCGCGGCGCGGGCTGGGACAACATCGCCACCATCAAGTCCGCCAGCCGCATCGACGTCCCCCACGACCTCGCCGGCGTCAAGGGCGAGCTGATGGTCGCCGGCCTGGCCTGGGCGGGGGACCGGGGCATCGACCGGGTCGAGGTGTCGTTCGACGGCGGCACCACCTGGACGCCCGCGATCCTGCGCCGCGAGCTGGCCAGGGCCGCCTGGCGGCAGTGGCGCCTGCCCTGGCGGCCCAGCGGCGCCGGCAAGACGGTGCTCAAGGTCCGCGCGGTCGACGGGCAGGGCCAGCCCCAGAGCGCCGGCGTGGCCCCGCCCTACCCAAGCGGCGCCACCGGCTACCAGCAGATCGAGGTCATCACCAGCACCTAGCAGGCACATAGCCAATCACAAGGGGCAGACCGGGCAGCGGTACCGCCGCCTGGGGCACCGTCGGCGCGCCGACGGGAATGCGACGGGGGCTTCGGTGGTTGCAGCCGACGTAACGTGACCGGCCACCTCGGTCCCAACCCGGTCCAACCCGGTCGCGTTCGCTGACCTGACAGCGGTCCTGACACGTGAGAGGGCATGTTGCGAACTTTGCTGGAGCGCCAGCGTCCGCTGGAGACGCTCCTGTATCCTGCTGCGGAGCAATTGATCCGATCGGGAGGCAGCTGGGTGCAACCTTCGGCTCGTGAACTCGGCCAAGCAGCCGAGAGCGTGGCAGCCGATGGTTCCTCTGGCACCCGCGCCCCGGCCGACGAGACGCCCGAGGAGCGCGAGCGGCGCTTCGCCGACGAGGCGATCCCGCTGCTCGACACCATCTACGCCGGCGCGCTGCGGCTGACCCGCAATCCCGCCGACGCCGAGGACCTGGTCCAGGAGACCTTCCTGCGGGCCTACAACGCCTTCCACCAGTTCGAGCCCGGCACGAACCTGAAGGCGTGGCTGTACCGGATCCTCACCAATACCTACATCAACTCCTACCGCAAGCAGCAACGCGAGCCGCAATCGGTTCCCACCGAAGACGTCGACGACTTCTCGCTGTACCAGCACATCGCCAACGCCAACCCGGCAGGGGCGGAGTCGCCCGAGGAGGTCCTCCTCGACCAGATTCCCGAGGACGAGGTCCGGCAGGCGCTCGACTCGCTGCCCGAGCAGTTCCGCGTCGCCGTGCTCCTCGCCGACGTCGAGGGTTTCTCGTACAAAGAGATCGCGGACATCATGGGGACCTCGATCGGGACGGTGATGTCCCGGTTGCACCGGGGTCGCCGCCAGCTCCAGAAGCGGCTGTGGGACTTCGCCGCTGGCCGCGGCTTGCTCGAGGAGGGACAGGAATGGGTGCGCCCGAAGTAGGCGACTGCGGCTGCGACGGGGTCCTCAACCACGTCTGGTCCTATCTCGACCACGAGAGCGATCCGCCCACCTGCGCCGAGCTGGAGGCGCACCTGCGGACCTGCACCTACTGCCAGGGGCTGGTCCAGTTCAACGAGCAGCTCAAGAAGCTGGTGCGCCGTTGCGCCGACCCCGGCCCGGCCCCCGCCGCCGCGTCGGCGCAGCTCCGCGCCCGCGTCCAGGCGATCATCAAGGTGCGCAGGACGCTCTCCTGAGGTTCTCACTGGTTTCCGCCACGCCTGGAACCTCTTAGGCCCTTTTGATGTTCCCTGGTGTAGAGAGAAGGGGACAGGGCCCATCGGCCGACGATGGGGAGGACGGTGACGGAAGACGATGCGATCAGAGAACGTCAAGGGACACCGGCCGGGCAACGACCCAGCACCGACCAAGGTGGAGCGGGTCGGGCGAGTGTGCCGGGAAGCCGACTGCGAAACCAGGCTGTCGATCTACAACAAAACCGGGTTCTGCTGGCAGCACCAGCCGCTGATCTTTCCCAACTACCGCGGCAAGCGCTTGGCCAACTCCGGTAGCTAGAACGAACCAGCGATTTCACGGGGGTTGAGGCAAGACGCCGCGGCCGGCCCCGTCCAGCGGGCCGGCCGCGCGACGTGCTGCCTGATGGACCTGGACGGCCTCAGCTCTTGGTCTTCTGGAAGATCCCGGCGATCTCGTCGATCTGCTCGAGGAGCTTCTGCGCCACCGCCGGGTCGGTCGAGTGCTTGGCTTCGCCGGCCTGCTTGGTCGCCTGCCAGAAGAGGGCGTGCAGGTTGGGGAACTGCTCCAGGTGCGGCGGCTTGAAGTAGTCCGTCCACAGCACCCACAGGTGATGCTTCACTAGCTCAGCGCGCTGCTCCTTGATGATCAGGGCGCGAGTCCGGAAGTCCTGGTCATTGGACTGGTGGTACTTCTCGATGATCTTCGCCACCGATTCGGCCTCGATACGGGCCTGAGCCGGGTCGTAGACGCCACAGGGGAGGTCACAGTGCGCGTGCGCGACCCTGGTCGGCTGCAGCCATGTGGCCAATCGCTTGCCCATCATAAGCAGTGTCCCTTTCGTGTGGGCCTGTTCTTGTGGACCTGATCTTATGGATGCATCCTCGGTCGAACTTACCACCGGTCTCGCCGCCGTCGCCCGGCATCTAACATCATCATTCATGAACATCCGACGGGCGGTTCCGGCAGTTGTCGTGCTCATCGGCGCCGCCGGACTGTTGACGCTGACGCTGCGCCGTACCCGGCTGGAACCCATGCTGGTCGACGGGGACAGCATGCGCCCGACCCTGGCGCCCGGCCAGCGCATCGCGGTCGCACCGCTGACCGGCCCGCCGCCTCGCGGTGCGCTGGTGGTGCTGCGCCGCCCCGCGTCGCAGGGGCCTCAAGGGTCGCAGGTGGAGGGCGAGCGGCTCGAAGTGGTCAAGCGGGTGGCCGCGCTCCCAGGCGATCGGGTCTGGCTGGCCGGCACCGAGACCACGCTCGCCGCCGACGAGTATCTCGTGCTCGGCGACAACCCCGCCCGCAGCATCGACGGGCGCAGCTTCGGCCCGGTTCACAGTGACGATTTCGTCGGTATCGTCAGATTCGCCTACTGGCCTCCACATCGCCTGGCCCGGCGCGGATAGGATTCATTCGACACAGACGGGGCCGATGGCTACAGACGGGGCCGATGGCCACGGGCCGGAGGAGGGAGTCGAGTGCTCGTCGTCGTGGCCGGTGGGGCTGGTTTCCTCGGCGCCAACCTGGTCGACCGGCTCCAGGCCGAGGGCGATGAGGTGGTGGTCGTCGATGACCTCTCCCATGGCCACCTGGCCAACCTGACCGAGGCGCGGCGGCGGGGCGGGGTGCGCTTCCACCGGATGGACATCGCCCAGGGCGGCCTGGCCACCCTGGCCGCGCGGATCCGCGCCGACGCCTGGGTCCACCTGGCCACCCCGACCGACCCGGTGCGCGCCTGGACCGACGCCTCCACCGACGGGCGCCTGCTGGTGCTGGGCGCGACCGAGCTGCTGCAGGTGGCCGCCGCCAGCGGCGCGCGGGTGGTGCTGGCGTCCTCCGGGGCCTACCTGTTCCCCAATCAGCTGACTGGGGTGACCACGGCCGACGACCAGCCCGCGCCGACCCACCCTCACGGGGCCGGGCGGCTGGCCGTGGAGGCGTACGCCAACGCCTTCGCGGCCCGCGGGCTGGAGATCGCCGTGCTCGCGCTGGGGACCCTCTACGGGCCGCGCCAGGACCCGCAGCGGCCCGGGCTGGTCGCCAGGGCGGCCTGGTCGATGCTGCAGGGCAAGGCGCCCAGGGTCGAGGGGGACGGGCGTCAGTGCCGCGACTTCCTGTTCGTGGACGACGCCGTGGACGCCCTGGCCCGGGCGGTCCATACCGACGTGCGCGGGCGGCTGCTGCTCGGGACCGGGTCGGCCACCTCGGTGCTGGAGGTGATCGAGCAGCTGGCCTCGCTGGCCGGTTGGGCGGGGGAGCCGGAATGGGCGCCGGCCCGGCCGGGGGACCCGCGGCGCTGCGCCCTCGACCCCAATCCCGCTGGTCACGCGCTTGGCTGGCAGCCGTGGACACGCTTGGAGGAGGGTCTGGCCATGACGGTTGAGTGGCTCAAGGCGCGACTTCCGGCCGATCACCGCTACACTGAGTGACCGTAACTCACTGGTGGTTCCCTATCACTTACTAGGGAGGGTACAGTAGGTAGCATCCGAGCTGAAACGGCCCAACCGGGCTATGGTGGTCGCTTAGTCCGGTCTCAATAATCGCCTTGTTCGTACTGCTGGCTGCAGGTCGACCGACAGGGCCGTCCCCGCCGCACGTCCCCAAATTGCAGTGGTCGGACGAACATCCGGTCCATTCGGGCCTTGGCCTCGGTGCCAGGACCCGGGCTCGAGAAAGGGATGAACGGTGGTAGTTTCTCGCAAGGCAACCCGTGTGGAGGCCCCGAGCTACCTGCGCACTGCGGAGGTAGCCGATATCCTACACGTGTCGCCAAAGACGGTCTCTCGCTGGGCCAAGGAAGGCAAGCTCCCCTTCCTCAAGACGCTGGGCGGCCACCGCCGCTACCCGGAGGCGAAGATCCAGGAGCTCGCCGAGGAGCTGCGCGAAGAGCCAACCGGCTGAGCGGCCCCAACCCGTGATCCACGAGATCCAAACGATCCACAAGATCGCTCCGCACCGCCGTCACCGCTGACGCAGACCGATCGCTGACGATCAGTCCGCCCACGTCGACCAGGGCACCGTACGGGCCTCATGGGCGCCGTGGGCGGCGTCAGCGCGGCGGCGGCTTGGCGTGGCGAGCACCATCCCCTGCAACAGCAGGAAAATGCCAGCCAGCTCGGCCACGTCGCCGACGCTCACCACGGCATGCAGGGGCCGCACCGCCAGCTGATCCCCAAGGGCGGCAAGGCGCGTGCCGCCGCCCTCCAGGACGTGCTTGGCGTCCGGGCGATGGGCGAGTGGCCGTTCAACGGTGATGCCGGCATGCTCCAGGGTCGTGGCGGCCACCGGCACGCCCAGGTTGAGGATGAGCACCAGCAGGTTGCAGAGCAGCCCGAGGGCAAGCAGCGGCACGCCGGGAAGCTGGCCGTTGGCCCGGGCGACGCCGAGCAGCACGACCAGGGTCAGCGCCAGCAGCAGCACGCCGACGCCGCGTGGCAGGCCGATCGAGCGCAATGCCAGCGCCCCGATCACGCCCTGCAGCATCAGGCAGATCAGTCCCAGCGGTTTGCCGCGCACACTGGCCTCGGCAAGCCCCTTTGGCTGACCGCCGCGAACCACGCCGATCCCGATCCCAGCGACGGCGACGAACAGCAACAGCAGTAGCAGGCCCATGCGCGAGAATCTACCACTTCGATCCCACTGTTCGGCCGCCGGCCGAGCATGCAGGCGAGCGAAGTGTTGCGGTCCATGGGAGGCCGGCGGAGCCGCCGAGCCGCTATTCGACGATGCCGTGCTTGAGGGCGACGGCGACCGCGCGGGTCCGGTCGGAGACGCCGAGCTTGGTGAAGATCCGCTCCAGGTAGGTTTTGACCGTCTGCGGCGAGATGTGCAGCGCGTGGGCGACCTCGCGGTTGGTGGAGCCGTAGGCGATCATCTGCAGGACCTCGATCTCGCGGCACGACAGCGCCGAGACGCTCTGCTCGCCGCGGGTGAGCTGGCGGATCTCCTCGATGAACTGGCGTGTGAGGGTGGGGTGGATGACGGCGTTGCCGCTGGCGGCCAAGCGCACCGAGCGCGCCAGCTCGGGGCCGTCGATGTCCTTCAGCAGGTAGCCGACCGCCCCGGCCTGGATCGCGTCGCCGACCCGTGCCTGGCCCTCCTCGACCGTCAGGATCACCACCCTGGCCCCCGGGGCCACGTGGCTGATCGCCTGGGTGGCGCTCAGGCCGCCCCGGTGCGGCATGCGGAGGTCCATCAGGATCAGATCCGGCTGCAGCTCCGCCGCCAAGCGGACCACCTCGTCACCGTCGCGCGCCTCGCCGACCACCTTGAGGGTCTCGTCGAGGGAGAGGGCGGCCTTGATCCCATCCCGCGTCAGGGGATGGTCGTCTGCCACCAGGATGCGAACGACGCCGTCGTCCATGCTCCACTCACAGTTCGACGCGCCGCCCCGGCTCGCTCACCGAGCCGAAGCGGCGCTCTCACTGGTTTCCTTTGCCCCGCTTGCCGTTCGCGATCGTACCGCTTCCGCTTGACGGAAGGAAACCGCCGATCCGGACGCGGCGAACTGGATCAGCTCTCGACGGCGGCGTGGCAGTGAAACGTCAGGCGATCCGGGCCCTCCTGCGCTGGCCGCGACGCAGCGCTCGGCGCTCCTCCTCGGAAAGACCGCCCCAAACGCCAGCGTCTTGGGCGGTGTCCAGCGCCCATTGCAAGCACTCTTCGCGGACCGAGCAAAGCGCGCAGATAGCCTTCGCCGCCTGCACCTGGGCCTCGGCAGGCCCGGTCGTACCGACTGGGAAGAACAGTTCCGGGTCAACGTCACGGCATCGGGCACGATGGCGCCAATCCATTGACAATCCTCACTTTCTCGTGCAAAGCCCTGGGGGAAGGGCAAGTGCTCGAATGCCCGTGAAGGGGTCCAATGTTGCGACCCTTCCATATGAAGAGCGCGCCGAGTCTAAGACAGTGCGAAGCCCTTGGGAAGAACCCAATTCTCGCGAGAGTAAGGGATTCCAGCGCAAACCTGCGCGCATCAGGCCCCTGACCGGCCAGTTCAGGCCCCAGAATCGCCCATCCGCACCCGTCGAAGAGGGCAAATATGACCCTCTCGGCGAAGATTGATGAGTGGGAAATAACTAGTTACGCGAATCTCCTCCATAGAAATACGCAGGTAGCATTCATGGTGGGGCAGGAATGGATGAACTTGCCAATCCGTCCTGCTCCAGAAGCGCCATGAAGCCGCCAGGCGCGGTCCGCCAGGCGCGGTCCGCCAGGCGCGGTCCGCCGACTCCCCCAGTCGCGTAGAGTTTGTCCCTGATGACGAACAGCGAGCTGCCGAGGATCCTGGGGCACCGGGGCGCCCGTTTCACGGCCCCTGAGAACACCGTCGCCTCCTTCCAGGCGGCCATCGCCGAGGGTGCCGACGGCGTCGAGCTGGACCTGCGCCGCACCCTCGACCAGGCGCTCGTCTGCCTCCACGACCCAGGCCTTGGCCGTACCACCGACGGTCGCGGACCGGTCCGCCAGTGGACCCTGGAGGAGCTGCGGCGCCTGGACGCCTCCGCCGGCCTCAAGTTCGGCCGCAACGGCTCCGCCGGCCTCCCATGGACGGCATCGCCTGGCTCGCCTGGCTCGCCTGCACGCTCGGCCGGGGACTGGCCCTTCCGCGGCATCCAGATCCCGACGATCGCGCAGGCGCTCGACGCGCTGCCCCGGTCGGCGCTGGTGGACGTCGAGGCGAAGTTCCGCGGCGAGGGCCCCGACGGGCCCGCCGAGGTGGCCGAGCTGCTCGCCGCCGAGCTGGCCGGGCGGCCCGACCGCGACCGGATCATGGTGTCTTCGTTCTCCCGGCGCCTGATGGCCGCGGCCGTGCCGAAGCTGCCCGGTATGCGGGTCGGGATCGTGACCTCGGCGCTCACCCCGCTGGGGCGGGCGTTGCGGGTCGCCGAGGCGGCCGGCTGCACCCTGCTCGCCGCCCAGGCGCACGCCTACCTCGGCCCGATGGCCAAGGCGGCGGCCAGCCGTGCCGCCGACGCCGGCATCCTGCTGCTGGCCTGGACGGTCGACGACCCCGAGACCGCGCTGCGCCTGGCCGACCTGGGGGTCAGCGTGATCGTCAGCGACCGGCCCGGCGCGCTGCGGCAGGCGCTGGCGCAATCACCGTGAGGGCGCCCTCCAGCCGCTCGAACGCCACGGTGGTGAAGTCGCCCAGGTACTCGCCGTCCAGCTGGAAGGCGAGCGGCACGTCAGAGGAGAGCGTGAAGGCCTCCTCGTCGTGCAGCACCGGCAGCCCGGGATAGGCCGGTCGTGGAAGGTGCGACAGCATCCCGGTGAGCGCGCGGGTGAGCCTGACCGCCGACATCGTCTGGCCGACCAGCACGTCGAGGCCGCCTTCGAAGCTGGCCTCCGGGGTCGGCCGGAACGGGCGGTGGCGCAGATAGGTGTAGGGGTCGCCGTTGGTGACCAGCGCGAAGTACCCGCTGAGCGCCGGGCGGCCGTCAGGGAAGCGGATCGCCAGGTGCGGGTTGTCGCGGTCGTAGGTGAGCAGCATGGTCTTCAGGCCCGCCACGACATAAGCATGGTCGCCGTAGAGCTGCTTGGCGCGCCGGCGCCGCTCGACCTCGCGCACGATCGCGCCGTCCAGCCCGAGCCCTGCCGCGAAGGTGAACGCCCGCCCGTTGGCAGCGCCGAGCGAGATCCGTCGCCGTCCACCGTTGCCGTCAGCCAGCAGCTCCAGCAGCCTGCTCGTCGCGGCAACGGCGTCACTGGGCAGACCAAGGCCGCGCTGGAACACGTTGGTCTTGCCACCACCGGCCAGCCCAAGCGGCACGCCGCTGCCGCGCATGCCGTTGGCCACCTCGTTGACGGTGCCGTCCCCGCCGAGCGTCACCACCAGCTCGGCGCCGCCGGCCACCGCCGCGCTGGCCAGCGCGGTCGCCTGCCGGGGCTGTGTGGTCGGCTGGACTTCGACCTTGTGGTGCATGGCCGCGACCAGCTTGGCGACCCGGTCGGTGAGGCGCTGCGAGACCCTGGTCGCGTTCGGGTTGACGATCAGCGCGACGCGCATAGCGCAAGCCTACCCGTACAAGCACACCGCCAGTCCGAGGGTCACTCGAGGAGGCCGGCGCGCAGGGCGCTGAGGGTGCGGTTGAGCAGGCGCGAGACATGCATCTGGGAGATGCCCAGGCGGTCGGCGATCTGCGACTGGGTCATGCCGCGAAAGAAGCGGAGATAGAGGATGCGGCGTTCCCGTTCGGGCAGCTCGGCGATCAGGGGACCGAGGGCGGCGCGGTACTCCAGCGCCACCAGGCCCTCGTCCTCGGCGCCGATCTGGTCGGAGACCATCGGGGCGTCGAGGTCGCCGGCGGGGGCGTCCAGTGACACCATGGCGTAGGCGTTGGAGGTGTCAAGACCTTCGAGCACCTCGTCCTCGCTCAGGTGAACCTTGGCGGCGATCTCGCGGACGGTTGGGGAGCGGCCGATCTCCTGGGACAGCTCGGCGACCGCCTTGGTGAGGGAGAGGTTCAGCTCCTGGAGGCGGCGGGGGACCCGCACCGCCCAGCCCTTGTCGCGGAAGTGGCGTTTCAGCTCACCGACGATCGTGGGGGTGGCGTAGGTGGAGAACTCCACCGCTCGTTCCAGGTCGAAGCGGTCGATGGCCTTCAGCAGGCCGATGGTGCCCACCTGGACGAGATCCTCCAGCGGCTCGCCGCGGTTGCGGAAGCGGCGCGCCAGGTACTCGACCAGCGGCAGGTGCATCCCCACCAGCTGCTCGCGCACAGCGGGATCGCGGGTGGCCGCGTAGCGGTGGAACAGCTCGCGCGCCTGGGCGCGGTCAGCGGCGCGGTCGCGTTCGCGCTCCTGGTCGCGGTTCTGGTTCTGGTTCTGGTCCTGGTCGCTCGGCGGTGCGGTCGCGTGACCAGCCGCGGACGGCCCTCCGCCCCCGGTCAATTCGGACGCACCATTCTCATTGTTCACCGCTCCGGGTGGGCTCACCGGGTGCGCCATGGCCGCCTCGCTTGCGGAGGCTGAGCCGGAGGCGGCTCTCCTCCAGGTGCTCGGTCACCTCGTCGGTCATGGCGTTGAGGATCTGCCACGCGAAGGAGTCCCTGGCCACTGGGCTGGCGCCGTCGGGCGCCGCCACCGAGACCTCGACGACCAGCTCGCCGGCCTCCTCCTCCAGGTGGTAGGCGACCCGCAGGGTGCCGGCGCCGTGGCCGCCAGCACGCGCCAGCAACTGCGTACAGGCCTCGTCCACCGCGATGCGGAGGTCGTCGAGCTGGTCGTAGGTGAAGTGGAGCTGGGCGGCCAGCCCGGTCGCGGTGGCGCGCGCCACCGCCAGATAGGCCCCGGAGGCGGGGATCTCGAGGTGCACCACGGAACTGGGACTGGGACTCGCCATTGACTGCCGCTCCTTCACAACCACCGGTACCACTCTCGGCGGCCGCTCCACAAATCCTATGTGCCGGCGCAGGACCTATGGAACCGCGATCCAAAGGGTACGTCCCCGAGCGGGTTCTGCGGGGATCGCCGGATACATTGGCAGGTGATCGGCCACGGTCAAGCCGGCGGCCGCCAGCAGGCTCTTCAGCCTGGCGTCGTCGTAGTAGCGCTGGCGGTAGCACTCGGTCGCCTCGACACCCTCGACCCGCCAGCGGATACGCTCGACCAGCAGGTCGTCCTGGAGTTCGTAGCTCGCGTCCAGGCGGAAGTCCCCGTCGGTCAGATGGCGGTTGGGTTCATAGCCGTCGTAGAGGAAGCGGGCCGAGAGCGGCTCGAACACCACCGCGCCCCGCTCGCCGACCAGCCGCCGCAGCTGGCCGAAGGCGCCCACCAGCTCCTCGGGGTCCAGCAGGTAGTTGATGCTGGCGTTGAGGACCGTCACCAGGTCGGCGCAGCCATCGGCCAGCGGCACGGCGCGCAGGTCGCCGACCAGCAGGTGGAGGTCGCCAAGCCCTGCCTCCAGGCATTTGTCACGCGCCCGCGACACCATCGCGCCAGAGAGGTCGAAGGCGGTCACGCGATAGCCGCGGCGGGCCAGCTCGAGCGCGGCGGTGCCGGTGCCGCAGGCCGCGTCGACCACCCGGTGGACCGCCACGCCGGCGAGCTTCGCCGCTTCCAGGTACAGGTCAACGAAGCGGTGATGCGGCGCGGCCTTCCAGACCCGGTCGTAGACCTCGGCGTAGCGGTGGTAGGCACCCTGGCGCCCGCCGAGGCGGCGGTCCTCGCGCGACACGCCACCTCCCTCATATCGCTCACGACGACCGGGCTCGGAATAATCTAGCCCATTTTAACTAGTTTCAACAAGGCAAACAGGCAGAGACGCTGCCAGCAGCCACGAGTAAACTGGAATTGATGTCTACGCGCCGCACAACCGAGCAGCACGGACGGAGCACCCGTCAGAGGACGGCCGTGCTGGCGGCCCTACGGCGGGTTCCAGGGCCGCTCTCGGCGCAGGACCTGCACGCGCGGCTGGACCGCACGGTAGGACTTGCGACGGTCTACCGCGCCCTGCAGGACCTGGTCGACGCGGGTCAGGTGGACGTGTTCCGGCGGGAGAACGGCGAGGCGCTGTTCCGGCTCTGCAATCCGGTGCACCACCATCACCTGGTCTGCCAGCGTTGCGGGCGCGTCGAAGAGATCGATGCCTGCGAGGTCGAGCCCTGGGCGAGCAGGGCGGCGGAGCGGCGCGGGTTCACGGTCAGCGGGCACCAAGCCGACGTGTTCGGCCTCTGCCCCCGCTGCCAGCACGCAACCTCGGCCAGTTGAGGCTCCGGGGGGTGGAGAGCCAGGCCGGTCAGACCAGCTTGTCCTCAGCACGGGGACCACGGCGGGTGCGGACGGCGGCGGCGGTGGCACCGGCGACCTTGGAGGTGCTGCCGGGCTTGCGGCCACGCTTTTTCAGCGTCTTGCCCATCCCCTCCAGCTTCAGGTCTCTATAGTTCTTCTCCGAGATATCGAGCTGCTGCGTCGAGCCGTCGGGATGGCGGACCTGGACCTGATAAACCTTCCCCGGGGGAATCTCGGTTTGGTCGATGTCCGAGACGTACATGGTGATCGTCTTG
>DASWDC010000126.1:0-5462 GCA_036395655.1 Actinomycetota bacterium
GGTGCAGGCCCGGATGAAGATCATCTGGCCTTTGGTGACGCTGATGGCATTGTCGCTTTCGTCGGCTGTGCCGGCGCCGTCGTCGAGCTCCACGACCGTGAACGTCCCGGTCGACGAGGTGCCCCACTCGCCGACGGCGGACCGGCCGTCCTTCTTGATGTCACACGCCGTGAGCTTGTTGTTGCTGGTGTTGAAGGTCACCGCGGCGCCGCCGTCGGTGGACTTCGCCACCGAACTGCCCGTGCACGACGCGGTCGAGGTCGATGAGGACGACGAACCGGAGCCGGAGGACCCGTCCTGGGGGTCCGAGGCGGCGTGGGCGAACGGGACGGACACGGCGGCGAAGACGACCGCCGCGATCACGGCAGGGATGCCGACCGCCAGCACGACACTGCGGTGGCGCCGGCTCGCGTCCCGCAGCGTGGCGAGCGCGGCCGGGAGGTCTGCCGCGAGCCAGGCGCGATGCTTGCGCATCTTTCTCCTCTCTGTCTGTCAAGGCCGGAGCTGGGGGAGTGCTCGAGGCAGGGACCTGCGCTCGAAAGACCTATGCGCACCCGGCCGCCCAGACGCGACACGTCCGGCGGGACGGAAAGAAGCGAGACGAAAGGCAGGAAAAGGCAGGAAAGGGCAGGCAAAGAGCGGTGGAAGCTCAGGCGAGGCGTTCGATGATGGTGGCGTTGGCCATGCCGCCGCCTTCGCACATCGTCTGCAGCCCGTAGCGGCCCTCGCGGCGCTCCAGCTCGTGGAGCATGGTGGTCAGCAGCTTCGCGCCGGTCGCGCCGAGCGGGTGGCCGAGCGCCATGGCACCGCCGTTGACGTTGACCCGCTCCAGATCCGCGCCGGTCTCCCGCTGCCATGCCAGCACCACCGGCGCGAACGCCTCGTTGATCTCGACCAGGTCCAGGTCGTCCAAGGACAGGCCCGTCTGCTTGAGGATCCGCTGGGTCGCCGGGATCGGGCCGGTGAGCATCAGCACCGGATCGGCGCCCACCACCGTCATCGCCCGGATGCGGGCCCGGGGCCGCAGGCCGTGGCGGCGCACCGCCGCCTCCGAGGCGAGCAGCAGCGCGGCAGCACCGTCGGAGATCTGGCTGGAGGTCGCGGCGGTCAGGCGACCGGTCGGACTGAGGGTCGGCAGCGACGCCATCTTGGCCAGCGACACGTCCGCGCGGAACCCCTCGTCACGGGTGACCGCGCCGTAGGGCACCACCTCGCGGTCGAACCGGCCCTCCGCCCAGGCACGCGCCGCCCTCGTGTGGCTCCGGAACGCCAGCTCCTCCATGGCAAGGCGGCTCAGATCCCAGCGCTCGGCGATCAACTCGGCGCCGCGGAACTGGCTGATCTCCTGGTCGCCGTAGCGGGCCAGCCAGCCGTCGGCGGCCAGCGGGCTGCCATAGCCCGCCTGGATCCCGGCGATCACATTGCCGCCGATCGGGACCATGCTCATGTTCTCGACCCCGCCAGCGATCGCCAGGTCGTAGCTGCCAGCGAGGATCCCCTGCGCGGCGAAGTGCACCGCCTGCTGCGAGGAGCCGCACTGCCGGTCGACGGTGGTCCCCGGGACCTCCTCCGGGAAGCCAGCCGCCAGCCACGCCGTCCGGGCCAGGTTGATCGCCTGCGCGCCGACCTGGTCGACACAGCCGAAGATCACGTCGTCGACCACCGCCGGGTCGATCCCGCTGCGCCTGACCAGCGCCGCCAGCACATGTGCCCCCAGGTCGGCCGGGTGCGCCGCGGCCAGGCCGCCGCCCTTGCGCCCGATCGGGGTGCGGACCGCCTCAACGATGAAGACCTCGGCCATCGTCCAGCCTCCTCGCTCGAATCCTGCTACCAGGATGCCCGTTCATGCCGGTGTTTGGGAGAGGAAGGATCCGGAGAGATCTCTCACGCGGGTGTCGTGCAGCTTCTGTGACCGTTCGTGACCATGCCGTGTCGTAGGTCTCTGCCAGTTCGTTACCTACGCAAGTAATGCTCATGACCATCAACAGAGCTACCGAACACAACGCGACACATCACGGAACGTGACGGGGGGAGGACACCAATGCGACTGCGGAACCTGACAGCATGGTGGCGCGGGCGGAAGCACGAACGCGACACGCGCGCCGGCTTCGACGCCACCGGCGAATTCGAGCTCTACACGCTCCTGGACGAGGCATCGAAGCCGTCGTTCCGAGCTTGACGCCACCCACCCCCCCGGACCCAACACCAACACCAACACCAACTCCAAGACCACCACCGCCCCTGGCGCAACCGCCGGGGGCGGTTGTATTTCCGAAGGTTGTGGTAGAAGTAGAACTTGGGTGGGATCGACCGGGGAGCGGCGGCGGTGCACAGCATCCTTGGCGTCAACTGCTTCAGCCACGACACGGCCGCCTGCCTGCTGCTGGACGGCCGCATCGTCGCCTTCGCCGAAGAGGAGCGCTTCAACCGCGAGCGGCACACCAAGCGCTTTCCCGACGCCGCGATCGCGTTCTGCCTCACCCGCGCCGGGATCGGTGCGCGTGACCTGGATGTGGTCGCCTTCGCCCACCGGCCCGGGCTCGACTTCGCCCGGGGCACCCTCGACGCGCTGCGGCGCGGCTCGCCCAAGCGGCTCGCGGTCCAGGCTGCCACCGACGCCAACCTGACCCGCAAGGAGCTGGCCTTCCGGCGCCGCTGGTCCTACGGGGGCCGGATCGCCCACGTCGGCCATCACGACGCCCACGGCGCCAGCGCCTTCTTCGCCAGCCCCTTCGAGGAGGCCGCCGTGCTCACCCTCGACCGCGGCGGCGACTTCCTGTCGACCACCCTGCAGCACGGCCAGGGATCCACGCTGCGGCCTCTTGCGGCGGTCCGCAACCCCGACTCGCTCGGCGAGGTCTACTCCGCCTTCACCTGGCTGCTCGGTTTCACCCCCAACGCCGACGAGGGCAAGGTGATGGGCCTGGCACCCTACGGCAGCGACAAGCTCGACGCCGAGCTGGCCAGCCTGATCCACGTCACCCCGGACGGCCTGTTCCGGGTCAACCTGGCGCAGTTCGCCTACCAGCGCCAGGGCGGCTGGTTCTCCAAGGGGTTCCTGGACCGCTACGGCCCGCCCCGCGTGCCGGAAAGCGAGCTGACCGAGCTGCACGCCAACCTCGCCCACGCCGTCCAGGGCCTGCTGGAGGAGACCGCCCTGCACGTCGCCCGCGAGCTGCGGCGGCGCAGCGGCTCGCCGAACCTCTGCCTGGCCGGCGGGGTGGCGCTCAACTCGGTGATGAACAGCCGCCTGCTCAAGGAGACGGACTTCGAGCGGATCTTCGTCCAGCCGGCCGCCTCCGACGCCGGCAACGCCCTCGGCGCGGCGCTGTGGGTCTGGCACCAGCAGCTCGGCAAGCCCCGCCGGGAGGCGATGACCCACGCCTTCCACGGCCAGGACCACCCCGCCGGCGCCTACGAGCAGGCCCTGGCCGGGGTCGGCGCCGGGCTGGTGGTCCGCCGCGTCGGCGACCCCGCCGCCGAGGCGGCCCGGCTGCTCGCCGACGGCAGGGTGGTCGGCTGGTTCCAGGGCCGCGCCGAGGTCGGGCCGAGGGCGCTCGGCGCCCGCTCGATTCTGGCCGACCCGCGCCGCGCGGCGATGAAGGACATCGTCAACCAGCGGGTCAAGCACCGCGAGCCGTTCCGGCCGTTCGCGCCCAGCGTGCTCGCCGAACGAGGCCCCGACTGGTTCGCCGGCTACTGCCCGAGCCCCTTCATGCTGCTGATCCTGCCGGTCCGCGCCGACCGGCGGGCCGCCATCCCAGCCGTCACCCACATCGACGGCAGCGCCCGCCCGCAGACCGTCGACGCCGCCACCAACCCGTTGTTCCACCGCCTGATCAGCCAGTTCGAGGCCCGCACCGGCGTGCCGGTGGTGCTCAACACCAGCTTCAACCTGCGCGGCGAGCCGATCGTCCAGCGGCCCGCCGAGGCGGTCGCCGACTTCCTCACCACCGGGATGGACGCGCTGATCCTGGGCGACTATCTCGTCGAGAAGACCTCGCACCACTAAGGAGCAGCATGCCGAACCGACACCCCAATCCGCTGATCACCACTGAGGAGCTGGCCGAGCTGCTGGACGGCCCGAACCCGCCGGTGGTGCTCGACGCCCGCTGGTCGCTCCAGGGCCCGCCAGCGCGGGAGCGATACGACCAGGCGCACCTCCCCGGCGCGGTCTACGTCGACCTCGACACCGACCTGTCCGACCCGCAAGGCCCCGGGACCGGACGTCACCCGCTGCCGGACCCGGAGCGGTTCCAGGCCACCATGCGGGCCGCGGGCGTGGACGCCGACCGGCCGGTGGTCACCTACGACTCGCCGGATCCGATCAGCGCGGCGGCCCGCGCCTGGTGGCTGCTGCGCTACTTCGGCCACCCGGACGTCCGCGTACTCGACGGCGGTTTCGCCGCCTGGCAGGCCGCCGGGCTGTCAGTGACCGCAGTGGTTCCCACCCCCGAGCCAGGCGACTGGCAGGCACAGCCGGGCAAGCTGCCGCTGCTCAAGGCGCGTCAAGTCGCCGGCATGGCTCGCGACCACGTCCTGCTGGACTTCCGGGCGCCAGAGCGATACAGCGGCGAGCATGAGCCACTCGACCCGGTTGGCGGCCACATCCCAGGCGCCGGCAACCTCCCCGCCAGCGAGACCCTCGCCGCCGACGGGCATCAGCTGCCACCCGGCGAGCTCCGCGAGCGCTTCGCCGCCTCCGGCATCGGCGAGGGCACCCTGGTCGGCGCCTACTGCGGCTCAGGCGTGGCCGCCTCGCAGGGCATCCTCGCTCTTCACGCCGCAGGGTTGGACGGCGCCCTCTATGTCGGCTCCTGGAGCGAGTGGGTCAGCGACCCGGCCCGTCCGGTCGCCACCGGCCCTGAGCCCGGCGAGTTCCCGCCCCGGGCGCCGGGCGAGGGCGACTAGCCCGGCGCCAGTTCCGTCCAGCCGTCGCCACGCCCTCTCCCTGGAACACCAGCTCAGTGCAGCTGCACCAGCGGGAAGGCGTGTGATAGGCTTTGCTACATGGAGAGGCGGGACCCGGTGAACATCGGCTACGCGCGAGTCAGCACCGCTGACCAGAACTTGCAGCTCCAGAAGGACGCACTCCGCAAAGCTAACTGTGACACCATCCGCGAAGAGGTCAAGTCCGGGAAAGCCGACGTCGAGCGTCCCGTTCGTGACGCCATCCTCCGGGAACTGGAGCGCGGCGACACGCTCACGGTCTGGAAGCTCGACCGGCTCGGGCGCAGCATCCGCGAGCTGGATGCCATCGTGCGGGATCTTGGGCAACGCGGCGTCAAATTCAAGTCCGTCACCGAGACGATTGACACCTCTACTCCCCAGGGCAAATTGTTCTTCTGGCTGCTGAGCGCCTTCGCGGAATTCGAGCGCGCCCAGCTCATCGAGCGGACTAAAGCTGGGCGGGCTGCCCGGATTGCCAATGGCCTCCATCCTGGCGGGCCCCGAAGCTATGG
>DASWDC010000127.1:0-7978 GCA_036395655.1 Actinomycetota bacterium
TGGCCAAGCGCTGTCACCCGCTCGTCCGGGGTGCCCTGGCGGCGCAGGTACTTGTAGGCCTCGTAGAGATGGGAGGCGATCAGCTCGTCGAGCTCCGAGACCCGCTCGCCGGCCGCGACCGCCAGCCAGTCGGCGTAGCGCTCGTGCAGCTCGGCGCGGACCGGCAAGGTCATCAGGTCATACGCCGCCTGGCGCATCAGGATGTGGCGGAAACGATAGCCCTCGCTGCCCACGGCGGTCGGTGTCGTCGCCACCGCCTGGTCCTCCTGGATGATCTGGTGGCGCACCAGCGCGTCCAGACGCCCGGCGACGGTGGTGCTGTCGAGGGTCGGCGACAGCGCCTCCACGTCGATGGCGTGGAACTGCTCGCCGACCACCGCGGCCCGCTCGATGACCTTGCGCTCCTCGTCGTCGAGCTTGTCGAGGCGTGCCTGCAGGATCACGTTGACCGACGGCGGCGCCACGTAGCGGTACACGTCCGGGGTGGCGATCCAGCCACCCTCGTCCAGGCGCAGCCAGCCCTTGCCGACGAACATCGCCACCAGCTCTTCGACGATCAACGGGTTCCCTTGGGCCAGCCGCGTGAGGTGGGCCAGCTCCTCGTTGCGGAGCTGCATGGCGGGGAGCAGGTGGCCGATGAGCTGCTCGCCCTCTTCCTGCTTGAGGGGCGGCAGCGACAGCGAGAAGCTGTTCATCCTGCCTTTGGGCCAAGCCTCGCGTTTGACGAACAGCTCGTCCGGCCGGGCCATGCAGAGCAGCATGATCGGCGCCTCACGCTCCGGCGCGGCGACAGCGATCTTCTCGAGCACGTCGAGCAGGGCAGCATCCGCCAGGTGGAGGTCGTCGATCAGCAGCACCAGCGGTTTGCGGCGTGCCAGGTTCTCCAGCAGCCGCGCGAGTGCCACCGGCGTATCGGCCGGCGAGGGCGCCTCCTCACCGCCGATGCCGAGAACCTGCTTGACGGTGGTGAGCGCCTCACGGTCGCGGTCGTCGCCGCTGAGCAGCTCCGAAAGCCCCTTGGAGAGCTTCGCGAGCTGCTGCTCGGAACCGGCGGCGGTGGTCTCAGCCTCCTTGATGCCGACCGCCTTCCGCACGATCTCCTTGATCGGCCAGAAGGTGACGCCCTCGCCGTAGGAGAGGCAGTGGCCCCGCAACGCGGTGACCTGGTCGCCGAGGCCACGCACGAACTCCTCGGCCAGCCGGGTCTTGCCAACGCCGGCCTCGCCGAGCAGGGTGACGAGCTGACGGCTCTTTTCGGCCTCCAGCCACTGGAACAGGTCCTTGAGCAGGGTCAGCTCGTGCTGCCGCCCCACCAGCGGCACGGTCAGGTGCGGGATGCGCCCCGGACGGCCCCGGTAGACCTCGCCGAGGCGCCAGGCCTTCTTCGGCTCGCGGAAGCCGTTGAGCTTGAGGGTGACCTGCTCAGTGGTGTGAATGGCGTCGCGCACCAGCTCATAGGTCTCCTCGCCGACCAGGATCTGGCCCGGCCTGGCGTGCTCCTCCAGCCGCTTGGCCAGCGCGACCTCTTGACCCTCAACCTGCTCCTCGACCGCTTCCTTGCCGGGGCGCACCAGCACCTGGCCAGTGTTCACACCGATCCGCACCGCGAACTCGAGACCGAACTCGGTCGCCAACTCGTCGGCCAGGGGCATCAGCGCGTCGCGCAGCTCCGCCGCCGCCCGCACCGCCCGCAGGGCGTGGTCGTCGCTCACCACCTCGATGCCGAACACGCCCATCATGCTGTCGCCCTGCCGGGTCCCGGCACGACCGCCATGGCGGGTGAAGACCTCGCGGGCGGTCTGGGCGAAGCGTTCCAGTCGGTTGCCCAGCACCTCCAGGTCGAGCCGGCCGCTGAGGGTGGTGGAGTTCTGGATGTCGCAGTAGACAATCGTGACCGTACGCCGCTGGCTCTCGTCACCCTCGGCCGTGATCAGGCTGAGCGGGCGCCCACATCCCGGGCAGAACTTCGCCCCCTCTGGAGGGTCGCCGAAGCTGCACGCGCTGTTCGTGCAAGCCACCATACTCGTCGCCACGACCGCCGCCCCGATCCCCGGTTCTGTCGCTGGTTTCAAATAGCACACTGGTGTCGCCAAGGCTGTCGCATTGCTGACAGGCCAGTGAAGTGAGCACGATCGAGGCCGCTCTTCATGGTCGCCCGGCATCACCTCCGGCGGGCGAGCAGGGGGCCGCCGACCTCGGGGCGGGCGAACTCCTCGTAGGCGTAGGCGGCGGCGCGCAGGCCGCGGAAGTAGTTGGCGAGCAGCAGGCGCTCGTTGGGGGCGTGGATATGGTCCTCGGGGAGCATCACGCCGATGTAGACACAGGCGGCGTCGAGGGCGTCGCTGAGCGCTCGTTCGGGGCCCGAGCCGCCCTCGCGGGTGAACAGTGGGTCGATGCCCCAGGCGCGGGCGATGGCGCGGCTGGCGGCGAGGTTGCCGGGGTGGTCGAGGGGGGTGACGCAGGGCCGGACGCGGCCGAAGGGGCGGACCTCGATCTCGGCGCCGGCCGGGGCGTTGTCGCAGGCCCAGCGTTCGAACAGGGGCTGGAGCCTGGCGGGGTCCTGGTCGGCGACCAGGCGGAAGGACAGCTTGGCGTGGGCCTCGGCGGGGACGATCGTCTTCGACCCGGCGCCGCTGTAGCCGCCCCAGACGCCATTGATGTCGGCGCTCGGGCGGCCGCCGACGCGCTCCAGCGGCGACCAGCCCCGCTCGCCGGGGAGGGCGCGCACGCCGGCGGCGCGCATGAAGGCGTCGGGATCGAACGGCAGGGCGGCGAAATGGGCCCGCTCCGCCGGGGTCAGGTCGAGCACGTCGTCGTACCAACCGGGGACGGCGATGCGGCCGTCGCGGTCCTTGAGCTTGGCGAGCAGCTCGACCAGGGCCGCGGCCGCGTTCGGCACGGTGCCGCCGAACTCGCCGGAGTGCAGGTCGGTGGTTGCGGTGCGCAGGTCCACCTGCAGGTACAGCAGGCCCCGCATGGCGGTCACCAGGGTGGGGACGTCCTCGGCGTACATGCCGGTGTCGGAGACGAAGATCACGTCGCAGGCGAGCCGGTCGGCATGCTCGGCCAGGAACGCCTCGATGTTGGGGGAGCCGGCCTCCTCCTCGCCCTCGACGATGAACTTGAGGTTGACCGGCAGGCGGCCGTCGGCGGCGAGCAGGTGACGCACGGCCGCCACCTGGAAGTGGATCTGGCCCTTGTCGTCGGAGGCACCGCGGGCGTAGAGGCAACCATCCCGCACCACCGGCTCGAACGGCGGGTTGTCCCACAGCTCCAGCGGGTCGACCGGCTGCACGTCGTGGTGGCCGTACACGGTGATCGTCGGGGCGTCCGGCCCGGCGCCGAGCCACTCGCCATAGACAGCGGGCTGGCTGCCGTCGACCGAGAGGATGTCCGCGTCGAGGCCGGCGGACTCCATCAGCCCGGCCAGGTGCTCCGCCGAGCGCCGCACCGCCACCGCATAGGCCGGGTCGGTGGAGATCGACGGGATCATGCACCACTCGGACAGCTCCGCGATCAGCGCCTCGCCTTCGGCCCTGGCGAACGCATCGATATCAGCCACAGGTGCTCCTGGTCCTGGACGGCACTGCTTTCGCTCGCTTGCATGCTCGGCGGCTCCGCCGGCCTCCCATGGGCGGCATCGCATTCGCTCGCTTGCATGCTCGGCCGGCGGGGTAAGGAGTCTGGTTGGACCGACGCAGGGTAGCAGACCCCATCAGACTACAAACAAACACTCTCCTTACCCCCGCGCCCGTACTGTCCTTACCTGAGCAGGCTACCGTTGCAGCATCGTGACTAGGCCAATTGCGGTAGTTCCTCTACAGTGAATCTCCCACCGGAGAAAGAAGGCCCCGATGGAACTGGGCAGCGCCGCTCGTGAAGATCACCAGCTCCATGTCGGGCTTCCGGTCGGGCTTGCCGACTGCTCCGCCTGCCTGAGTGCCGGCTCGGTTCGGCGGGGTGTCTGCGACATCTGCGGCACCCGCGCCGACGATGGCCCGCCCGTGGAGGCGTGGCCGCAGGAAAGCGACCCGATCCCCGCCTGACTCCCGACCACTGACCGCGCGGGCCTCGGCGGAGGCCCGCCGCCTTGTCCCGGTCCGCCTTCGGCTCCGTTCCCCGCCTTGTTCGTCTGCCCTCTGGGCAGCGGCAGTGCCGGCCTGTAGGATGGTCGGCGAAGGGGAGTAGTCTCCGGGTTGGCCGTCTGGCCGCCCGGCGAGTTCGCCGTCAGGACGGTGGCGTGCCGTTGCGCCGCCCGGCGCCTCACCCGTCTGTCAGATGGTCCGGCCGGTCCGGCTGGATCGCCGCGTTGACGGGCAGACGAGACCTTCGGTTAGCAGCATCCCTTGTGGTCTGCAGAGCCGAAGGAGCGCCCGTGACCGTCGCCAAGTCCCGCAATCGCCTCCACCGGGGCGATGCTGGGCCAGGCGGCCAGACCCGTTGGCTCCTGCTGCTGGGTGCGGCGGCGGTGACGCTTCCCGGCAGCCTCCTCGGGCTGGTGGAGAGCTTCCACCTGGCCGAGCCGTCGGTGGTTCCGTGGCAGGGGGCGCTGCTGTTCGGGCTGGCGGTGGTGGGTTCCGCGTTCATGCTGGCCTGGGCCGCCGAGGCGGTGCAGGTGGACGTGTCGGCGAGCCTGGCGATCGCGGCGCTGGCGCTGATCGCGGTCCTGCCGGAGTACGCGGTCAGCTTCGTGTTCGCCTGGAAGAGCGGCGTCGACGTGCGCCAGTTCGGTCCGGGCTGCGCCCCGCCCGGCGGCGGCGCGGCGCCGAACTGCTCGCTGGTGCTGGCGAACATGACCGGTTCCAACCGGCTGCTGATCGGGATCGGCTGGGCGCTGGTGGTGCTGCTCGCCTGGTGGCGGAGCCGCCGCGGCGGCGAGCGCCGCGACGGGATCACGCTGCCGCGCGTCCAGTCGGTGGAGCTGACCTATCTGGCGCTGGCGTGCGCCTACTCGCTGACGCTGCCGCTGAAGCGGACCGTCACGCTGCTGGACGCGGCCGTGCTGGTCGGTATCTTCGTCGCCTACTCGGTGCGGATGGCGAGGGCCCCGGCCAGCGAGCCGGAGCTGTACGGGCCGGCCGCCGCGATCGGCGGGCTGTCCCGGAGACGGCGGCGGGCGCTGATCGTGGCGCTGTTCCTCTTCGCCGCCGGGGTGATCCTGCTGGTGGCCGAGCATTTCGCCGAGGCGCTGGTGGCGACCGGCAGCGAGCTCGGCGTCAACCAGTTCCTGCTGGTGCAGTGGCTGGCGCCGCTCGCCTCGGAGACGCCGGAGCTGCTGGTCGCCGGGTTCTTCGCCTGGCGGCTGAAGACCAGCGCGGCGCTGACCACGCTGGTGTCGTCCAAGGTCAACCAGTGGACGCTGCTGGTCGGCACCCTTCCGGTGGTGTTCGCGATCGCCTCCCACGGGTTCCACGGCTTGCCGATCGACCCGGCGCAGCGTGAGGAGCTGCTGCTGACCGCCGCCCAGACCGTGTTCGCGCTGGGGATCCTCGCCAACCTGACCCTCTCGGTGGGCGAGGCGCTCGGCTTGTTCTCCCTGTTCGCGGCCCAGTTCGTGCTGCGCGCCCTGCTGCCGGAGGGTGCCCGGGGCACCGAACTGGTACTGCTCTCCGCCGTCTACCTGCTGTTCGGTCTCGCCCTGCTGGTGCGCCACCGCCACGAGCTGCCGCAGCGGCTGCGCGACGGCCTGGTGACCCCCTACGCCGCGCTGGAGGCGCCGGAACCCGAACCAGGGCCAAGGTCAGGGCCAGGGCGCGACACCCGGAGCTAGCGCGAACCCGAGCCGGCGGCGGTCGCCTCGCAGAACAACGCCATGCTGGCGGTGTAGGCGTGCAGGAAGTTGCGGCCGCCGACGGGGCCCAGCTCGCCCTGGGCGAAGAAGCCGGCCATCGGGACGGCGGCGGTGGCCTGGGCGACCATGGAGGCGTCGTGGTCGGGCTCGCCGAAGAAGCGGCGCCCGCGGCCGTTGCAGGAGAACAGCAGCACCCCGCTCGGCCGCGGGCGCCAGGACGGGACCGGGGCGAGCAGCGTCTCCAGCTCCTCGGTGGCGGTGGCAGCGTCGCGGACGTGGAACTGCATGGTCTGGCCCACCGCCACGGCGTCGCCGACGGCGAGGGCGCCGCTCTCCGGGTCGGCGCCGAGGAGGTTGCGGATCAGGAAATCCCCGCATTCGAAGTCGACCTTGTGCTCGTCGATCACCCGGCCGATCTGGACGCCGCCCGCGAGCAGCGCCTGCACCTCGGGGTTGGCGTCGCTGAGCAGCTCGCGCAGTCGCTGCACCGCCGGTCGGCCACCCAGCTCCTGCACCAGGTTGCCGGTGGCGCGGGTGACGGCATAGGGCGCGCCGACCGGGCGGCAGCCCTGGCTCACCACCGTGCGGACCTCGACCGGGCCGCTCAGGACGACGCCGACGGCGCCCCGATGGAAGGCGTCGGTGCCGAGCAGCAGGCGGTGGCCGCCGGGCCCGGTCGCGCCCGACGCCATCCCGCCGATCACCGCCAGGCCGGGCCGCTCCTCGTTGAGCCGCTCGACCAGCTGGTCCGCCGGGAAGCTGAACGGGTCGGCGAGCAGCACCACGTACTGACGCTCCCCGCGCTCCTCGCCCTCCAGGTCCGGGTCCAGGTCGGGCCAGCCGGTGATGGCGTAGCCCTCGTCCAGCTCCACCAGCCGCAGGTGAAACGGGCGCAGGCGCACGCCGGGCAGGCGCGCGACCCACAGTGCCAACGCGGGGGTGTCCTCCAGCTCCCGCGCGTCGCCGATCACCCCCTGGGCGGTGCAGCCGAGAACCATCGCGCCGCCGGTGCGCTCCGCCAGCACCCGCACCAGGTCGCCCGAGGCCGGCGCGTGCTCCATGGAGAGAAAGCAGATTGCCAGGTCAGGATCGCCGCCGGCCTGCGCGAGGGCGGCCGGGACGGTCTCGTCCAGCGCCCTGCGGAAGCTGGAGGCGGTGGAGACAGCGGCGCCGAAACCGAGCATGCGAGTCACCTTACTTCACTTCGTGCGCCGGACGTCAGGCGCCGGCGCCCACCCACTCGAAGCGGTTGGGAGCGGCGGGCAGCCAGCGCCCGCCCCAGCTGAAGCCGTGCTGGGCCATGACCTGGACCAGCCGCTGGTCGACCTTGGCGGTGGTGCCCAGCTCCAAGTCGATCCCCCACGCCGCGTGGCTGAGCGGGAGCGCGGCACCGGTGGAGGCGGAGACGGCCACCGGGTGGCGGGGATCCATGCAGCCGCCGTGCTCGCCGGCGGCCGCCAGGTCAATGAAGCGATCCAGGTGGAGGCGCTGCAGCTCGGTCATGGCGGCGCTCAGGTCGGCGATGATCGCGCGGTGGCAGTGCACCTGCCCGAGTACCGGGACGTTGCGGGCGACCACCTTGGCGGCCAGCCAGACGGGGCTCGGGGCCGGGTTGGCGAGGCTCTGGACCGACAGCTCCCCGAAGCGGACCTTGACCTGCTCCAGCGGCAGGGTCTCGCCGGAGCGGAACCAGCTCCGCTGGCCGGGGAGGACGAACCGGAGGATGCGGCGGTGCAGCAGGCTCTGGACCGCCGCCTCCAGGTCGGCCATGGTCCCGCGGGGGCGCAGCAGCAGGTAGCTGGCGTGCGACAGACCGAACCGGGGCGCCAGGGTGCGGCTGATAGCCGCCTCGTAGCCGCCCAGGAGCTGGTCGTCGACCACGCCGCTGACGGTCAGGGGGGCGCCGCCGCCGGTCAGCCGCAGCCTGCCGCCGACGGTGAGGTGGCGCAGGCTGGCGCCGGTCTGGGACAGCACCACCCCGTGCGGCAAGCCCTTGCGCAGCGCGTCGCCGGCCCGGCCGGCGGCGCTGGCGTACGCCTCCGGGTCGACCGCCATCACCTCGACCGGGACCACCCGGTAGCTGGCGCTCGTGCCCCGCACGCCGATCAGGCCGCCGCGCACCGCCGCGATCCCAGCGACCCGGTCGGAGGCCATCACCTGGTCGATCTCAGCCGGGGAGAAGCCGCC
>DASWDC010000128.1:0-12077 GCA_036395655.1 Actinomycetota bacterium
GTGATGCGGAAGTTGCCGTAGACCTCCTTGTTGTACTGCTCGGTGAGCGGTAGTCCGACCGATGCATGGGCGGGCGTGTGCGACAGCACCGCCGGTGCAACGGCCGCCACCAGGACGGCGGCGGTGAGCACGGCGCGCGACACGAGCCCCAACCGTCGGGATCGTGCTCGCGCCACTCTCGATCGCGCTTCTCCCATACTTCCCCCTTGCGACGGGCTTGGCTGATTTGCGTGAGCGCCGGCGGTCGCCACTGCCCGTCGCATCCATGCGGGCGGCCTCCGGCGGCGGCGTAATAAAAGCCGTTCTCCTCGATCAAGTCAAGCTCTCTAAAGTCTTCAAAACATCAATGCTGGATGGGTGAGGCGGGCTCGCAGGAACAGGCAGGCAACACCCACACTCGGGGCATAGGTTGCTCTGCCTGGGAAGATGCGCCGGCGCGGCGGTCCTGCCGACCTCGCGGTACCGCGGTCTCAGCAGGGGTGCGGGTCGAAGTCCCGGATCGAGCTGGAGGGCGTGGCCGGCTTGGCGGTGGTGGGGGGCCCGGCCGCCGTGGTGGCCGTGGAGGCTGCCGCCGGGGCGTTGCGGAGCCCCTTGTAGCCAGTGCCCACCACGACCACCAGCGTCGAGGCGGGCAGGGTGGCGTCCTGCCGCAGCTGGACGGTCCCGAGGATCATCCCGCCGAGCGACTGGGCGGCGGCCAGGCCCTGGGCGCCCGCCGGGTAGCGGATGCTGGTGGCACCGGCCGGGTCGATGGTGGCGGGGAGGGCGTTGCCGTCGACGACGGCGCCGCTGACGCCGATCCCGTGGAGCTGGCCGGCGACCCGGGCGGCCAGACGGCCGATCTTGGTCCCGTTCTGGACCTTGACCCCGATCTTGGCGAGCGAAGCCGCGCCGGAGCCCGACCCGGACGAGGACGGGGACGGGGACGGGGTGGTCTGGCCGAGGAAGCTGGCGATCACGTGCTGGTCCTCGGCGGGGTTGGGCAGCAGCACGTCGCCGAAGCTCTGATAGTGGTTGGCCACCGTGGTGGGCATCGTCACGTTGGCGAGCTGGTTGGGGTCGAAGCTGCGGAACTGCCGCGCCAGGCTGACCGCGGTGCCGACCGACATGCCGCTGTCGATGGTCAGCTGGTGCACGACCGCGCCGATGAACTGGTTGGCCTTGAGGGGGTTGGTGAGCCCCTCGGAGAGGCCCTTCTTGAGGACCACCCGCAGGAAGGTCTGCTGGCGCTGGATGCGGCCGAGGTCGCTGAGCGGGTCGTCGTGCCAGCGCCCGTTCTTGAGGTACTGGTAGTGGCGCGAGCGGGCGACCGACAGCGCCTGGTCGCCGCTCAGGTGGAGGCAGCCGGTCCTGGTGATGTTCAGACCGGAGAGGTTGTGGCTGCCGTCCCAGTCCCTGACAGGGAAGGGGAAGTCGAGGTTGATCCCGCCGAGCGCGTTGATGATCGAGCGGAACCCGTCGAAGTTGACCAGCAGATAGTGGTTGATGGGGATGCCGAAGTCCTGCTGGATCGTTTCGATGAGCTGCTCGGGGCCCTTGTCGAAAGCGGCGTTGATCTTGTTGCGCCCGCTGGTCCCGGCGATCGGGACCAGCGTGTCGCGCGGGATCGACAGGATCTTGATCTGGTGGGCGGCCGGGACGATGCGCACCAGCATGATGACGTCGGAGCGCTGGCCGCTGGCGTCCTGGCTGCTGCCGAACTCGGCCTTGTCGCCGGCCTGGGTCAGGGCGCTGCGGGAGTCGGAACCCACCACCAGCAGCACCATCGGCTTGCCGGGCTGGGCCGCCTTGTGCAGGCCGGGCAGGTTGATGGAGGCGATCTGCCCGAAGCGCCAGTGCGCGTACCCGTAGCCGCCCACGGCCACGACCAGCGCGACCACCAGCACGCTGACGAGCGCGATGATCAGCCGGCGCTGGCGGCGCTGGTGCTGCTGGCGTTCACGCGACGGCGCGGCACGCCGGATCGCCCGCCGGACCTCCGGCGGGAGCGACCCCGTGCCTCGTCCCGCACCGCCGCCACCTTGGCCGCGGGGCCACTCATCCACGACCGGCCCTCACCCCACCTCGCTATGGATACCGGACATGGTGGAGCCTGCCACCTAAAGTTTGGATGAGGAAGCCAAGCCGACCTCCTCCAGTTGGCTCAGCCCATGCCGACGCCCTGGGAGCGCTGCAGGCTCTTGCCCTCGGTCTGGAGGGCGGGGGCGACCATCACCTCGGCCTTCTGGAACTCCTTGAGAGTCTGGTAGCCGCAGGTGGCCATCGAGGTCCGCAGCGCGCCGAACAGGTTCATGGTGCCGTCGTTGACCGGCGCGGGGCCGAGCAGGATCTCCTTGAGGGTGCCAAGCGCGGACGTCTTCACCCGCGTTCCGCGCGGCAGGTCCGGATGGAAGGTGGCCATGCCCCAGTGGTAGCCGCGGCCGGGTGCCTCCACCGCGCGCGCCAGCGGCGAGCCGATCATCACCGCGTCGGCGCCGCAGGCGATCGCCTTGGCCACGTCGCCGCCGGTGCGCATGCCGCCGTCGGCGATCACCTGGACGTAGCGGCCGGTCTCCTCCAGGTGCCGCACCCGCGCCCCGGCCGCGTCGGCCAGGGCGGTCGCCTGCGGCACGCCGATCCCGAGCACCCCCCGGCTGGTGCAGGCCGCTCCGGGGCCCACGCCGACCAGCACGCCGGCCGCGCCGGTGCGCATCAGGTGCAGCGCGGTCGAGTAGGAGGCGCAGCCCCCCACGATCACCGGCAGGTCGTAGCGGGCGATGAAGGTCTTGAGGTTGAGCGGCTCGGTGGTCTGCGAGACGTGCTCGGCCGAGACGACCGTGCCCTGGATGACCAGCACGTCCAGGCCGGCGTCGAGGGCGTGCTGGTGGTAGCGGGCGACCCGCTGCGGGGTCAGAGAGCCGGCTGCCAGCGCGCCGGCGTCCTTGATCTCCTTGACCCGCTGGCCGATCAGCTCTGGTTTGATCGGCT
Organism: Actinomycetota bacterium; assembly: GCA_036395655.1. Classification (GTDB taxonomy): domain Bacteria; phylum Actinomycetota; class CALGFH01; order CALGFH01; family CALGFH01; genus DASWDC01. The sequence goes on from DASWDC010000128.1 coordinate 2,968, forward strand.
CGCGGTAGATCGCCTGCATCCGCTTGGTCGCCTCGGCGTCGGGGAGGCCGGCGATCTCCTGGTAGAGGATGTCCGGGTCCTCGTAGCGGGTCCAGAGGCCCTCCATGTTGAGCACCCCGAGGCCGCCGAGGCGGCCCAGCTCGATCGCGGTGCGGGGCGAGACCACCGCGTCCATCGCCGAGGCGAGCAGGGGCAGCGCGAGCTGGTAGGCGTCGAGGTCCCAGGAGATGTCGATGTCGTCAGGGTCGCGGGTGCGCCGGCTCGGCACGATGGCGATGTCGTCGAAGCCGTAGGCGCGGCGACCGCTCTTGCCGATGCCGATCTCGACCTCAGCCACGGGATCCTCCAGGTTTGGGAGAGAACGGGGGAAAACCAAGAAAACAAAATGACCCGGCCCGCTGGTCGGCCAGGTCAGATCGGGACTCCATACCTGAAGCTACCAGCGCGGTTTTCCCCCGGTCAAGGACCCCTCACGAGCCACCCGAAGGGGGCCACGTGACGCGGAAGCGCGGTACCATTCCACCGTCAGGACCAGCGTCACCCGACTGCTTGCAAGAGGTTCACGTGCCCGACCCACTTGACCCGTTCGGGTCTGAAGATGAGAGCGAGAGCTCGGATTTCGAGCCGATCGACGAGGAGGAGCGCACCGCGCTCCTGGAAGACCTCCGCGACCTGGCCGAGTTCCGTGAGGCGCTCGAACCACGCGGCTTCCGTGGCGTCGTGATCCCCTGCCCCGACTGCGAGGAGGACCACTACTTCAGCTGGAGCCTCCTGCGCGAGAACCTGGAGCACATCCTCGACCACGGCGAGCCTCGCGTCCACGAGCCGGCCTTCGAGCCGCAGGTCGACCACTACGTGACCTGGGACTACGGCCGCGGCTTCGTCGACGGCCTGCTGGAGGGCGAACGGGAGACCGCCTCCACCGCGCTGCGCGACGAATGGACCTCCCCGGTCGAGGCGTCCCGGCGCCTGCACCGCGCCCTGCTCACCCGCGGCCTCACCGAGGACGAAGTCGCCGCGGTCCTCAATGAGGGCGGCCTGCCCCCCGCCGAGTAGCCGGCGCCCGCGCCCTCTCCATCTTCGGCTACATCCGCATCGGGACGGGGACCCGCAGGTAGCCGCGGAGCTCTCCCAGCTCGTCGTCCCAGCCCCATTCGTTGTCGAGGTAGGCGCGCTCGCGGACCTCCTCGGCCAGCCCGGCGAAGCCGGACTCGGTCAGGGTGAGCCGGGTGCCCCGGGGGACGTCCTCAAGGGCGAACTGGACCAGCGTGGTGGCCGGGTCGTCGCCGGCCGGCCGCCAGCGGAAGGCGAGGCGGCGCCGGGCCTCGACCCTCTCGATCTCGGCGCTGGCCCGCTCGCCGGCGCCGAAGTCGAACCGCACCGCGCCGCCCGGCCGCAGGTCCAGCTCGGCGCTGTTGCAGAACCAGCCGGCGAGCTGGTCGGGGTCGGTCAGCGCCTGCCACACCAGCTTGCGGGGCACCGGCAGGACCATCTGCCGCCGCAGCTTGTCGGGGACCTTCGCCTTCACCCCCACTGGCGCTCCCGGCCCAGGCCCCGGTCGTGGCGGCGGTTGCGCAGGCGGTCGCGCCAGGAGGCGACGGCCGCCGCGACCGCCACGCCGCTGGCCGCCACCGCCACCCCGGACGGCAGCCACACCAGCCAGAGCCGGCGGTGGCGGCGGAAGTCCTGCACCGGCCAGCCGCGTTCGGCGGCGAGCTGGCGCAGCATCCGGTCGGGGTTGACCGCGACCGGATGGCCGACGCCCTCCAGCAGCGGCCGGTCGTTGACCGAGTCGGAGTAGGCGCTGGAGGCCGCCAGGTCGATGCCACGCTCCGCGGCCAGGGCGGTCACCGCCTCGACCTTGGCGGGGCCGTGCAGTACCGGTCCGAGCAGCCGGCCGGTGTAGACGCCGTCCGCGAGCTCCGCCTCGGTGCCGAGCGCGCCGTCCATGCCGAGGTAGCGGGCGATCTCGCCGGCCAACTCGCGCGGCGCGGCGGTGACCAGCCAGGTGACGTCGCCCGCCGCGTGGTGGGCGTCGACCACCCGGCGCATCCCCGGGTAGATGCGCGGGCCGATCACCTCCACCACGATGTCGTGCCCGAGCTGGGTCAGCTCGTCCCGCCGCTTGCCCTCGACGAAGGCCAGCGCCGACTCGCGCGCGGCCTCCATGCCGCCACGGCCCTCCGCGCCGGTGAGCCGGAAGGTGAACTGCCCGTAGGCGAACCCGGCGACGTCCCGCCAGCTGTAGAACCCGCGCCGGTAGAGCCCGCGCGCGAACAGGTACAGGCTGGACCCGGGAAGCAGGGTCTTGTCGACGTCGAAGAACGCCGCCTTCGCCTGTTCTGCCGGCCGTGGCGTGGTCATTTCGGCTGGTCAAGGCCTAGTTGGGTGCGGAACCACGGCAGCGTGCGCTCGATCCCCTCGGCGAGGCTGACCTGCGGCTTCCAGCCGAGCCGGCTGGTGGCCAGGGTGATGTCGGGCCGCCGCACCTCGGGGTCGTCCTCCGGCCGGGGCTTGAAGACGATGCGCGGGTCGTCCTGCCCCGCCGCCCGCGCCACCAGCTTGGCCAACTCCAGCACGGTGACCTCCTCGGGGTTGCCGATGTTGACCGGCCCGCTGAGGTCGCTCCACAACAGCCGCCAGATGCCCTCCACCAGGTCGTCCACGTAGCACAGCGAGCGCGTCTGGCTGCCGTCCCCGTGCACCGTCAGCGGCTCCCCCCGCAGTGCCTGCACCGCGAAGGTGCAGAACGCCCGGCCGTCGTCGATTCTCATGAAAGGTCCGAAAGTGTTGAAAATACGCACAATGCGTGTATCCAGCCCATGCGAGCGGTGGTAGGCCATGGTGAGGGCTTCGGCGAAGCGCTTGGCTTCGTCGTAGACGCCGCGGGGGCCGATCGGGTTGACATGGCCCCAGTAGATCTCGGGTTGGGGGTGGACCTGGGGGTCGCCGTAGACCTCGCTGGTGGAGGCGAGCAGGAAGCGGGCGCGTTTGTCCTTGGCCAGGCCAAGGGCGCGGTAGGTGCCGAGGGCGCCGACCTTGAGGGTCTGGATCGGGTAGCGGAGGTAGTCGATCGGGCTGGCCGGCGAGGCGAAGTGGAGCACCACGTCGACCGGGCCGGCGACGTGGATGAAGTTGGTCACGTCCACGTCGATCAGGCGGAAGCCCGGGCCCTGCAGCTCGTCCACGTTGGCGGCACGGCCGGTCAGCAGAGAGTCCATGCAGACCACGTCGAAGCCCTCGGCCAGGAGGCGGCGGCAGAGGTTGGAGCCGAGGAAGCCGGCGCCCCCGGTGATGACCGCCCGCGGCACCAGCTACCCCGCCCGGTGGGCGTGGTGGGCGTCGGAGGCGGGACCGGCGGGCGGCCGGCCGACCCCGGCGACGGTGAACCCGGCGGCGACGAAGGCGGCCTGGTCGAGGGCGTTGCGGGCGTCGACCAGGATCGGGTAGGCCATGCGGCCGGCCAGGTCGGCCGGGTCAAGCTCGGCGAACTCGCCCCATTCGGTCATCAGTACCAGCGCGTGGGCGCCGATGGCCACGTCGGCGGCCTTGGCGGCCAGCTCGACCCCGGGGGCGAGCTGGGTGACCTCGGCGCTGCTGGCGACCGGGTCGTAGGCAAGCACGCTGGCGCCCTCGTCGAGCAGCATCCTGGCCACGTCGATGGCGGGCGACTCGCGCAGGTCGTCGGTGTCGGGCTTGAAGCTCAGCCCGAGGACCCCGATGTGCTTGCCTTCCAGGTGCCACAGCAGGTGGCGGACCTTCTCGACGATCGCGCGGCGGGCGTCGGAGTTGACCCGGGCGACCTCGCGCAGGATGGCGAAGTCGACGCCGAGCTCCTGGGAGCGGTGGGCGAAGGCGGCGACGTCCTTGGGGAAGCAGCTGCCGCCGTAGCCGGGCCCGGCGCGCAGGAAGGCGGCGCCGATGCGCGGGTCGAGGCCCATGCCGCGGGCGACCAGCTCGACGTCGGCTCCGGCGCGCTCGCAGACCCGGGCGACCTGGTTGATGAAGCTGATCTTGGTGGCCAGGAAGGCGTTGGAGGCGTGCTTGATCAGCTCAGCGGTGTTGCGGTCGGTGGCCAGGAACTCGGTGCCGGGCCGCTCGGTGATCGGGGCGTAGAGCTGCCGCAGCACCTCGGTGCCGCGTTGGGACTCGGTGCCGACCACGATCCGGTCGGGCCGCAGGGTGTCCTCGACCGCGGAGCCCTCACGCAGGAACTCGGGATTGGAGGCGACCTCGTAGTCGACGCCTTCGGGCGCCTCGCGGGCGATCACCTGGGCGACCCGCTCGCCGGTCTGCACCGGGACGGTTGATTTCTCGCAGATCAGCCGGAATTCGCCAACCGGCAGGTTGCGGGCGACCTCGCGGGCGACCGCCTCGACGAAGCGGAGGTTGGGGCTGCCGTCGGGGCGCGGCGGGGTCCCGACCGAGACGAAGATCACCTCGCCGTGACGCACCGCCTCGCCCTTGTCGGAGGTGAAGCGGAGCCGCCCGTTGGCCAGCGCCTCGGCCATCAGCGGCTCCAGGTCCGGCTCGTAGAACCAGGCCTTGCCGCTGCGCATCAGGTCGATCTTGGCCTGGTCGTCGTCGTCGGCGACCACCTCGTGGCCGATCTTCGCCAGGCACACCGCGGTGACAAGCCCGACGTGGCCCGCCCCGATCACCGTCACCCGCATGTCAGTCGCTCCCGTCGCGGTCCTCGTAGTGGGCGATCTCTAAAGACTCAGGAAACAGACGGCGATCTTACCAATGCGTCGATCCCTGACGAGCTTCATCCCCATCTTCCCGGAACTCGGGAACGTCTCGATCACGGTGCGTACTCGAATGCGTAAGCGAACCCAGATGCGTCATCGCGTCCGCCTGGCCGCGGTCGCCACCGCCCTCGCGGCCGCCCTCGCCGCCGGTCTGGCGCCGGGTCCGGCCTTCGCGGCCACGGCCACGGCTGCCGCCGCCGGGCCGAGCGTCGCGGGACGTTCGGCGATCCTGGTGGATGCCGCCAGCGGCGCGATCCTGTGGAGCCGCGACCCGGCCACGCCGCGGGCGCCGGCGAGCCTCACCAAGATGCTGACCGCGCTGCTGGTCCGCGCCACCCTGCCGCTGGACGCGGTGGCGGTGGCCGGCAAGGACGCGGCCACGGCCGCGCCCACCCGGCTGGGGCTGCGTGCCGGCCAGAAGCTCCGGGTCGGGCCGGCCCTGGAGGCGATGATGATCCTGTCGGCCAACGACGTGGCGGTGCTGCTCGCCGACCGGGCCGGCGGCTCACCGCAGCGGTTCCAGGCGGCGATGAACGCCGAGGCGGCGCTGCTCGGGCTGCGCTCCTCGGCCTGGCACAGCCCCAACGGGCTGGACAACCCCGGGCACCAGGCCAGCGCCTACGACCTGGCGATCCTCGGCCGCGCGGTGCTGCGCGACCCGTGGCTCGCCCGGGTCGTGCGGATGCGCCAGACCACCATCACTGGCCCGGATGGCCACCCTCGCGGCCTCCATACCCATTCGGGGTTCCTGGTGAGCTACCCCGGCGCGATCGGCATCAAGACGGGCTTCACGAACGGCGCGGGGCACTGCCTGGCCGCCGCCGCGACCCGCCACGGCCGCACCCTGATCGCGGTGGTGCTCGACAGCCCCAGCCCCCCGGCCGACGCGGCGCAGCTGATGAACTGGGGCTTCGCCGGCGGCAGCTCCGGCAGCTCCGGCGGCTCCAGCCGCCGGGTCTCCGCGGCGACCGCCGCCGTGGCGATCCTGCCGCCGTATGTCCAGCCGGTGGGGGTGAACTCGCTGGTCCCTCCTGCCACGGTCCCGGCTGCCTCGCTGGTGACGCCGGCGGTGCCCCGGGGCCCGGGTGGCGGCTGCCCAGGCACTGCCGCTCGGCCGCTTCGCCGGCGAGGCCGCGGTTCTGTGCGGCCTGCTGCTGGTCGGCGCTGCCGTGTCGCTCACCAGCCGGCGGCGCCGGCGGCGGCGCTACCTCTTCAGCGACGCGCCTGGCGACACCACGACCAGCTCCAGCCTCTGAGCCGCTTCAGGCGGTGGTGAGCTGGGCGCGCAGCTCGGCGGCTGCGGCCGCCGGGTCGGGGGCGTCGGTGATGGCGCGCACCACCACGGCGCGGGTGGCGCCGGCGGCGCTGACCGCGGGCAGAGTCGCCCGGTCGATGCCGCCGATCGCGAACCAGGGGACCGGCGGGTGGAGCGCGGCGACCGCCTCCAGCAGGCCGGTCCCGACGGCGGGGCGGCCGGGCTTGGTGGCGGTGGCATGGACCGGGCCGACCGCGAAGTAGTCCCAGCCCTCCTCGATCGCCCGGCGGGCCTGGCCGAGGTCGTGGGTGGAGCGGCCGAGCAGCAGGCCGTCACCGCCGACGATCCGCTCCGCCCAAGCCATCGGGAGGTCGTCCTGGCCGAGGTGGAGGATGTCGGCACCGGCGGCCAGGGCGACGTCGGCGCGGTCGTTGACCGCCAGCAGCCCGCCGTGGCGGTCGGCGGCCTCGCGCAGCACGGCGGCGGCCCGCAGCAGGGGCACGGCCTCGGCCCGCTTGTCGCGGAGCTGCACCAGGTCGACCCCAGCGCCGTAGATCGCGTCGGCGAAGGCGGCCAGGTCCGGCCGGATCGGCGTGCAGACGTACAGCCGCGCGGCCGCCAGCCGCTCCCGGCGGGCCTGCCGCCGGTCAGCGGCCCGATCGTCGGGGTCAGCGGCCATCTGGCTCGGGGAGCGGCGCTGACAGGTCGGCGAGGCCCTCGAAGGAGCTGGAGGCCTCGGCGTAGAGGCGCCGGGGGATCCTGCCGGCGAGGTGGGCGAGGCGGCCGGCCTCGACCGCCTTGCGCATCGCCTCGGCCATCAGGGCCGGCTCCCGCGCGCGGGTGACCGCGCTGGCCAGCAGCACCGCGTCGCAGCCGAGCTCCATGGCGACGGCGGCGTCGGAGGCAGTGCCGATGCCGGCGTCGAGCACGATCGGGACGGTCGCGTGTTCGAGGATGATGCGAAGGTTGTAGGGATTGCGGATGCCCATGCCGCTGCCGATCGGCGAGCCGAGCGGCATCACCGCAGCGCAGCCGAGCCCCTGGAGCTGGCGGGCGAGGATCGGGTCGTCGTTGCTGTAGGCGAGCACGGTGAAGCCGTCGTCGACCAGCGTCTCGGCCGCGTCGAGCAGCCCGGCGCCGTCCGGCAGCAGGATGCGGTCGTCGCCGATCACCTCCAGCTTGATCCAGTCGGTCTCGAACGCCTCCCGCGCCAGCCGCGCGGTGCGCACCGCGTCCCGGGCGGTGAAGCACCCGGCGGTGTTGGGCAGCAGCTTGCAGCCAACCCGCCGCAGCACGTCCAGCACCGACCCCCGGGCGTCCGGGCTGGTCCGCCGCAGCGCCACCGTGGCCAGCTCGGCCCCGGACGCCACCAGCGCCCGCTCCAGCGCCTCCATGCTCGACGCTCCCCCGGTTCCCATGATCAGCCGGGACGAGAACGCCTGCCCGGCGATGGTGAGCGGGTCATCCATGGTTCTAGCCTCCCTGCGCCGCGCCGAGCACCTCGACGCGGTCCTGCTCGCCGAGCGTGGTGGTGGTCCAGGCGCCTTTGGGGACCACTTCGCCGTTGAGGGCGACCGCGATCCCAGTCGCGGTGGGTGTGTGGCCGGCCACGCCGAGCGCGGCGGCGACGGTCGCGCCCGGGTCCAGCTCGGTCGGGACGCCGTTGACGAGCACGGTCATGGCTGCCCCCCTCCCGTCTCGGCCGCAGCCGCCGTGGCCGGCGCCGCCGTGGCCGCCGCCGCGCCGAAGCGCAGCGGCGAGAACGGGGCGATCAGCTCGGGGACCTGGCCGGTGGCGAGCAGCTCGGCAATCGCGTCGGCGGTCACCGGGGTCAGCAGGATGCCGTTGCGGTAGTGCCCGGTGGCGACGACCAGGCCGTCGCTGAGCTGGCCGAGCAGCGGCGCGTTGTCCGGGGAGCCGGGCCGCAGGCCGGCGACGGTCTCGATCAGCCGCAGCTCGCCGGTGTCGGGCAGCAGTTCCAGGGCCGCGCGGAGCAGGTCGTGGACGGCGCGGACGGTGACGGTGGCGTCGAAGCCCCGCTCCTCCACGGTGGCGCCGACCACCACCCGGCCGTCGCCGCGAGGCACCACGTAGACGTCCAGGCCGCGGACGTTGTGGCGGCACACCGGCGCTTCTTGTGGTCCGCGCAGGTGCAGCAGCTGCCCCTTGACCGGCCGGACGGGGGGTACCAGATCCGCTGGGACGCCCTCCAGCCCGGCGCTCCAGCAGCCCGCCGCGAGCAGCACCGTTCCAGCGTCGATGCGCTCGCCGGTGGCGAGCGTGACGCCTCGGGCCCGGCGGGGCCCCACGCCCTCAAGATGAACCGTGGCCACGCGGCCGGGCGCCACGCGGACCCCGGCCCGCTCGCAGGCGGCCCGCAGCGCCTCGGCCACGGCCCGGTTGTCGACCTGCGCGTCGCTGGAGGCGAGGATGCCGCCGCGGACCCCGGGTGCGAGGCCCGGCTCGAGCTGGCGGCATTCTCGGCCTCGCAGCCGCTCGGATTCCAGTCCGAGCCCACGCTGGAAGCGGTAGAGGTCGTCGAGGGCGGCGTTGTCGTCGCCGTCGCGGGCGACGATCAGGGTGCCGTTGCGGCGGTAGCCGACCTGGCAGCCGCTGAGCTCCTCCAGCTCGGCGGCGAAGCCTGGCCACCGCTCGGCCGCTGCCAGGTTGAGGCGCAGCAGCGCCTGCTCGCCGTAATGGACTTCGCCGACGGGCGCGAGCATCCCGGCCGCCGCCCAGGAGGCGCCGTGCCCCGGCTGGTCGTCCACCACGGTCACGGCGAGCCCACGCCCGGCGGCCCGCCAGGCGATCCCGAGCCCGATCACACCCCCGCCGACGATGACGAGGTCAGGAGCGTGCCCCGTTCCGGCTGGCTCCCGCATCGTTGATCTCCTCCCTCCGCCGGCATTACCCGGAGCAGGTTCAAACGGTCGGCGGCACAACGAATTAGCCGCCCTCTCAGCCCGGTGGCCCGGACTCCCGTGCGCTTCCCAGCGTACTCTTCACCCCGAGATGGCCAGCAAGGTCGATATCTACGTGGAACAGGGCGTCCGCGCGCACGCGGGCGGCGCCGTGGTGGCGTGGACCTTCTCGCTGCCGCACTG
>DASWDC010000129.1:0-7130 GCA_036395655.1 Actinomycetota bacterium
ACGCACCCCGGGTGCGGGTGCTCGGCTCGCGGCACTCGTTCACCGACCTGGCCGACTCCGCGGAGCTGCTCAGCTTGGAGGGCCTGCCCGCGGACGTCGCTGTCGACCACGCGGCCGGGACGGTCGCCTTCTCTGGGGGCCTGACCTACGGCGAGCTTGCCACGGCGTTGCAGGCCGAGGGGTTGGCCCTGGCCAACCTGGCGTCGCTGCCGCACATTTCGGTCGCGGGTGCGGTCGCGACCGCCACCCATGGCTCCGGCGACGCCAACGGCAACCTCGCGACGGCGGTCGCGGGGTTGGAGTTGGTCACCGCCTCGGGCGAGCTGCTCACCGTCGCAAGAGGCGACGCCGACTTCGACGGCCTGGTCGTCGGGCTCGGCGCGCTCGGTGCGGTCACCCGTATCAGCCTGGACGTTGAACCCGCCTATCAGGTGCGCCAGCGGGTGTTCGAAGGACTCGCCTGGGACGCCCTGCTTGAGCACTTCGACGAGATCACCTCGGCTGGCTACAGCGTGAGCGTGTTCACCCGCTGGGGCGAGGCGATCGACCAGGTCTGGGTGAAAAGCCGGGTGACCGATGCTCCTGTGCGGGTTCGTGGCGACCTGTTCGGTGCGATCGCTGCGACCGTCCAGCGGCACCCGGTCCTCGGCCTCGACCCGGTCAACACCACACCGCAGCTCGGCGTGCCCGGCCTGTGGTCCGACCGCCTTCCGCACTGGCGCATGGGGTTCACGCCGAGCACCGGCGAGGAACTCCAGTCGGAGTACCTGGTGCCGCGCCGCCACGCCGCTGCGGCGATCCAGGCGCTGTGGGCGCTCGGCGAGGTGGTCCGGCCCGTGTTGCAGGTGTCCGAGATCCGCACCGTCGCCGCCGACCGGTTGTGGATGAGCCCACAGTATGGACAGGACACGATCGCATTCCACTTCACCTGGACGCCTGACCAGGACGCTGTGGAGCGCGTGCTCGTCGACGTCGAGGCCGCGCTGGCGCCGTTCGCCGCGCGCCCGCACTGGGGCAAGATGTTCATCGCGGATGCGGCGGCGATCGCTTCGCTGTATGCGCGCCTGCCCGACTTCGCCCGCCTGGTCATGCGGCTCGATCCGCGCGGCGCGTTCCGCAACGCCTGGCTGGATACCCGCGTGCTCGGCCGCCAATAGCCCCCTACCAACTCGACGCTCGCGCGGATTGGGACTTTAATGCCAGGCGGTACCCGGCTGCGGTCGATCGGGGGAAGCCCATGGCAGCTGCAATCGACCATGTCATCGTGGTCGCACTGGAAAACCGCTCGTTCGACCAGGTCCTCGGCTTCCATCCCAGCAGCAACCCGGACTTCGACGGGTTGCTGGACGGTGGCCCCTACCAGAACCCGGGCTACGACGGCGGCCCACAGGTCGACGCCGCATCAACCGGCAAGCACGTCCTCCCCATCGACCCCGACCACTCCCACGACGCGGTCATGCTCCAACTCGGGCTCACAAGCGGCGCTGCCACCCCGACGAACGCCGGCTTTGTCCACAGCTACGAGCGCAAAGGCAGGGGTCTCGCCCAGCCCGCGTTTGGCGGGCTGCTCGCACCCTTGCTGAAGCTGTTGCACGTCGGACAGTCCACCGGCACCGCGACCGATCTCATCGCTGGCCGCGGGCCGCTGATCATGCGCTGTCTGGCGCCCGAGCACGTCCCGGTGCTGACCGAGCTGGCGGCCAGCTTCGGCGTGTGCACCCGCTGGTTCGCCTCGGTGCCGGGCGAGACCTGGCCCAACCGCAACTTCCTGCACGCGGCGACCTCCGACGGCACCACCGACATCGAGCCGCGCTTCTACGACAACACGACCATCTTCGAGGTGCTGGAGAAGGTCGGCAAGAGCTGGCACGTCTACTACGACGACACTCCCCAGGTGTGGGCGTTCAAGCGCCTGTGGGACGAGGGCCGCGCTCGCAACTGGTTCCGTTCGGCGCAGTTCGCCGAGCATGTGCGCTCCGGTCAGTTGCCCAACTACTCGTTCATCGAGCCGAACCACCGACCGCCCGTGCACGCCACCCCGTTCGTCCACGTCGCCGGCGTGCATGGCCACAGCAACAGCCAGCAACCCGGCAACAACCTGGTCCCCGACACCGACTACGACGCCGCCGCGGCGAGCGGGCACGGCGACTTCGAACGCGGCGAGTCGCTGATCGCCGAGGTCTACGAGGCGCTCCGCGCCAATCCCGAGGTGTTCAACCGCTCGGTGCTGCTCGTCACCTACGATGAGCACGGCGGATTCTTCGACCACGTGCCGCCGCCCACCGGCGTGCCAGCGCCGGGTGGCCGGCTACGGCCCGGACTGCTCGGGTTGCTGGCCCGCTCCCTGCTCCACCGCAAGGCCGCGGTGTTCGACTTCACCATGCTCGGGGTGCGGGTCCCAGCCGTTGTGATCTCGCCGTTGGTGCCAGCCGGCTCGGTCGACGCGACCGTCCGCGACCATGCCAGCGTGCCGGCCACGCTGCGGGCGCTGTTCGCCCCCGACGAGCCACCGCTCAGCGAACGCGACCGCTGGTCGCCGCCGTTCCTCTCCTTGCTGTCGCTGCGGGACCCACGGACGACCGACCTTCCCGACCTGTCCGCGTGGGTCGCCCAGGAGCCCGGACCCGCCGCGGCCGCGCCGCCGCCGGTCCCTCCGCCCACCCCGCCCGCGCAGCCCGAACCGCCGGTCCCCGAATCCTTCAGCGACCTGGTCGGCCTCGCCAGGATGGTTGACCGCGAGCTTCCCGGCCCGACGGCCCCACCGCAACTGGGGCCACGCGCCACGGCGCGCCAGGTCACCGAGGAGTTCCAAGGCCACGCCGAGGCCATCCGCCAGCAAGCCCCCGCAGAGGGGGGGTCGCCGTGACCGCGGCCGTCATCGACGTCGTCGTCGGACTCGCGTTCCTGTACTTCCTGCTCAGCCTGGTGTCCTCGGGGGTCAACGAGCTGATCGCCGGAGTGCTGCGGCTGCGGGCACGCAACCTCGAACTCGGGATCGGCCGCCTGCTCGGCGACGAGGACCTGAAGCGCCGCCTGTTCGATCATCCACTCATCAAGCCGCTCGGCCAACCTCGGGGGACGCTCAATGGGCCTGGACGCAAGCCCTCGTATATTCCCGCGAACAAGTTCACCCTCGCACTGCTTGACCTGGTGGCAGCACCTGCGACGGGTACCGGGACGGTCCCAGAGGGCGTCGAGGCGCAAGTCCAGGAGGCGATCGCTGGGCTCCCGGAAGACCTTCGGGCGTCGCTCACCTTGCTGTGGCGGCGCGCGGCAGGGGATCTCGACGCGTTTCAGGCGCAGGTCGAGGGATGGTTCAACGAGGCGATGGAGCGGGTCTCGGGCTGGTATCGGCGCAAGGTCCGGGTGCTGCTGATCGCGATCGGCATCGTGATCGCGGTCGCCCTCAACATCAGCACCGTGACCGTCGCAAGCCGCCTCTGGACCGACGCCCCGCTGCGGGCGGCGGTGGTCGCCCAGGCAAGCAAGGCACAGCTCCCGGCAACCGCGGGCCAGCAGTCGATTCAAGACGCCGCACGGGCGGTGCAGACCGGGATCGGCAGCGTGACGCAGCTCGCCCTGCCGATGGGATGGAACCGGCAGCTTCGGCCGGCGGGCTCCCCGCTGGCCTGGCTCGCTGCGGTGGTCGGTTGGCTGCTCACCGCGGCGGCGGTGTCCCTTGGTGCGCCCTTCTGGTTTGACCTGCTGAACAAGGTGGCCAACCTTCGCGCTGGTGGTGCGCCGCCCAAGGACAGCAACAGGACGTGACGGCAGCGCCCGCGACTGGTCGCCCGGCGCCGTGATTGACGGCGCGTGGGCTCGGGAATGCTGCTCATGGAGCCCGCGACCGGTCGCGGGCGACGGCGGCTGGTTGGGAGGTTGCGATGCGACCGCTACAGACGATCATCGTTGGCTACGACGAGACCGAACCCGCCCGCCGGGCGCTGGACCGTGCCGTCCAGCTCGCCCGCGCCTTCGACGCCAAGCTCGTGGTGACCAGCGTGGCCCCGACGATGCTTGGCGTCGGCCGCTCGGCCGGGGCGATCGACCCCACCGACACGCCCACCGACCACCGCCACCAGCTCGCCCACGCCCGCGAGCTGCTGGTCCAGCTTGGGATGGACGCTGAGCTGGTGCCGGCGCTGGGGGAGCCGGCACACACCATCGTCGAGCTCGCCGAGGACCGCGACGCCGACCTGATCGTGGTCGGCACCCGCGAGCCGAGCGTGCTTGCGCGCCTGCTGGGTCAGAGCGTCAGCAGCTCGGTTGCCCGCCAGACCCACTGCGACGTCCTGATCGTGCACTGACGGCAACAGATCGCCTGCTCGACCGAGTGGTGCGAGCGGTGGGACTTGAACCCACACGGCCAAGGGCCACCGGGTCCTAAGCCCGGCGCGTCTGCCATTCCGCCACGCTCGCGTGGTGCGCATGAGTGGTGCGCTTGAGTGAGCCGCACAAGGGTAGCGCAGGCGGCTGGGTGGGACGGGATGGGCCATCTTCCTGCCGAGATTGATTGGCCCAGTTGTGCTAGTCAGGCGGCCTGCCGTGGCGGGTATGGCGGAGTGGCTGGTCAGGGGTTTGTTGGCGACATCAAACTTGCTTATTCAGCTTTAGCGTGACGTTGAGAGCCAACTTGACGAAAAGGCGCAGTCGACTCGATACTCTGCATCGTCACATGGTTCATTGGGGGGCCAGGGATGGACCAGCTGCAGCATGCGGCCGTTGCCGAGGTACGACGCGCGGCGCGGCCCCACCTCACTCTGCGAGGGCTCGTGCGAGCGCCGCGCTCCCCTGTCGTTGGTTGGTACACCGTCCCGGAGCACTAGCGCTACCTCGAGAACATCCGCCCCTGCTCCAGTGACGAGCAGCGGCGTCACAGCCATACCACATGCGGCAGGACGGCAGCGTCGCCGATCAGACAGCCATCGGCGGCGGCCGGGCGGGCACGCCCATGCCCGCGAATCAGAGGGGGGAACATGACCGTGCTCGACCAGGGGAAGGGCCGCGCGCGGCAGTTGGTCGTCGTCATCGGCGCGAGCGGGGCGGCCGAGGTCGCCTGGAGCGCGGCCGGGGCGGCGGTGCTGCCCGGCCTGCCGGCGCTCTACCGGCTGGACGCCGAGGCCGGCGAGGGCATCATGCGGCCGATCGACGCGCCGGCCGGCCTCGTGGCCGACCCGGCGCCAGCGCCGGGCTCGGTGGTGGCGCCGGAGGGATTCACGGTCACCATCGCGCCGGCCTCGGCGCCGTGGCAGGCCGGCCCGGTGCTGCACCGGGTCACCTACAGCTGGTCGGGCACCCTGCCCTACGACACCTACGAGTGGCCCGACGAGGTCCCGGTCAGCTTCGCCGAGGCGGTGGAGCGCTGCTGCCTGCTGGTGCGTCGGGCACGGTGCCTGGCGACCCGGCGGCTGGTCGAGCCGGGCGCCCGGCGGCGCGCCGAGGCGTGGGGGGAGAACGTCCTGCTGCACCAGCTCGACCCGTGGCAGCGCGCCCAGTACGAGGCGGAACAGCGCTTCCTGGTCCAGGCGCCGAGCGGCCGGCACTACCTGATCACCCGGCAGCGCTGCGGCAACGTCTACGCGCTCGACGGCCTCGGACGGAGCACAGCGGCCTGGTCGCTGCTGCCAGCCGTGCCGGTCAGCCTCGCCCACCAGCTCGGGCAGCAGGCGTGGCTGCTGGCCCACGACGAGGAGCGGTTCCTGCGCTTCGCCCTGGCAGCGCAGTTCGAGGAAGGCGGGGAGCGAGTTCCATGAGAAGCACGCGGAGCGCATCAGGAGTGGTGCATGACGATGGCGGTGCGTGAATGAACGGGTTGCTGATTGAGGAGGAGCCGGCTCCCGCCTCCGCCGCCTTGGTGCTGCCGGCGCCGAGGCCGGGGCTCGCCTTCGAGCTGCCGGCGGTGCTGCGGGCGGGCGCGCCGCCGGAGTCCCGGGGGCTCGCCCGGGACGAGGTGCGGCTGATGGTCTCGGAGGGGAGCCGGGCGCCGCTCTCCACCAGCTTCCGGGACCTGCCGCGCCACCTGCGGCCAGGGGACCTGCTGGTGATCAACACCTCGGCGACCATGGCGGCGCTGCTCGACGCCACCACGCCCGGCGGCCCCGGAGGCCGGCGGGTCGAGGTGGAGCTACGCCTGGTGACGCCGCTCCCGCCGCACGGGCTCTGGGTGGTCGAGCTGCCCGCCACGGCCATGCGGCGCCCCGACGCATCGGGGGGCCCCGCGGCCACGTTGGCATCGGCTCGCGGTTCTTTTGGCCGCGGGACCGTGCCCCCCGAACCCCCCGACGCATCGGGGGGCGGCGGGGGGGCGTTGCCGCTGGCCGGAGGCGGCTACCTCCAGCTGCTCGCCCCCTACGGCAACAAGCTGCGGGCAGTGGAGCAGCCCCGCCTGTGGATCGGGGCGCTGCACCTGCCGGCCCAGCTCGGCGCCTACCTCCATGCGTATGGACGGCCCGCGCGCCCTCCAGGGGTCACCGACGACTGGCCGCTGAGCGTCTACCAGACCTGCTTCGCCCGCCAGCCCGGGTCGACCGCGATGGCGAGCGCCGGGCGGGCCTTCACCCCCGAGCTGCTGTGCGCGCTGCTGGCCGGCGGCATCGCGGTGGCGCCGCTGTGCCTCCACACCTGCGGGGTCGCCGACGACGACGCGCCGCTGCCGGAGCCCTACGAGGTGCCCGCCGCCACCGCGCGGCTGGTGAACGCCACCCGCGCCGCCGGCGGGCGCGTGGTCGCGGTCGGCACCACGGTGGTGCGCGCCCTGGAGACGGTCACCGACTCCCAGGGCCAGGCCCACCCCGCCCAAGGCCTCACCGACACGGTCGTCACCCCCGAACACGGCGTGCGCGGCTGCGACGGCCTGCTCACCGGCTGGCACGAGCCGAACGGGTCGCACCTGCACCGCTGGAGGCGCTCGCCGGGCTGGAGCCGCTGGACTGCGCCTACCGCGCCGCACTCGACCGCCGCTATGCCTGGGGCGCTTTCGGCGACCTCCACCTGATCCTGGCCGACAGCGCCGCCGGCCCCACACTCGGTTCCGGGACTCCCTGTCAGCGAAAGGGGTACTGAGATGCGCTACCGGACTCTCGGGCGGGACGGCCCGGCACTGTCGGTGGCCGGCTTCGGCGCCTGGGCGA
>DASWDC010000130.1:0-3868 GCA_036395655.1 Actinomycetota bacterium
CTCGCCGCCCGCAAGCACCACAACGCCGGCCAACTCTCCGGCGGCGAACAGCAGATGCTCGCCATCGCCCGCGCCCTGATGACCAACCCCCGCCTGCTGGTCATGGACGAGCCGTCCGAAGGCCTCGCCCCCGTGATCGTCGAGTCCCTCGGCGAGCACTTGCAGGCCCTGCGCGCCTCCGCCCTGTCGATCCTCCTGGTCGAACAGAACTACACGTTGGCGATGACCCTCGCCGACACCGTCTACATCCTGGAGAACGGCCGCATCGTCTTCCACGGCCCCCCCGCCACCCTCGACGCCTCCGACGACGTCAAGCGCCGCCACCTCGGCGTCGGCGTCTAGCGCGTATCTGGGTGGAGGCTGAGCTGATCGGCCGTTTAGCGTAGTTGACGAGCTGAGTCGCTCATGCGATGGTTACGGTGGCAGACCGTACCCGGACCTCTCTTTGAAAGGAGCTTTTTTCATGCTTGCCCCGATTCTTGTGGGCGGCGTCCTCGCCATCCTCACCTTCGCCGGGCTACAACTCTTTGACCGGTTGCATTCGGACCAGTACGACGAGACCTACGAGCAGGCACTCCGCGAGCGCCGCTCGCCGCACACCTGGTAGCGCTCCCCCGGTCCCACAGGCATGCCCGGTCGGGCATCCAAATGCCCGGCCGGGCACTCCCGAAAGGAGTCGGCAGACCGCCCCGGGGACCCGGCCGGGCACTCACTGATCATCGCATACTGGACAAGCCCCTTGCCCACGAACCCCGCCGCACCCGGCAAGCGCGCCGTCGCCGAGTTGCCCGAAGCCGTTCTGGCCCTAGGCGAGCGCCCCTTGGGGGGTGGCCGCCGACGCCGGGACCCGAGAGCGCGATCGTCAGGCCGGTGCTTCGGCGCTGATCCGCACCTCGCGTTCCGCACGCGGGTGTAGCTCAGACGGCGGCGGGGTCGTGTTCTCGGAGGCCCGGTCCTGGGCGGGTAGTGATCTCACCGGGAGTGAGCGCCTGGCCGCAAGACGTGCAGGTGAGTTGCTCGACGACCGCGCCGCCGCAGTCGCGGTGCTCGGCGAGGCGGGGCGGGCCGGCGCGGCCGGCGAGGTGGCGGTCGCCCCAGTGCATCAGGCCGAGGATGACCACCAGCAACTCGCTGCCCTTGGGGGTGGGGTGGTACTCGAAGCGTGGCGGGTGGTCCTGGTAGGGCTTGCGTTCGACGAGGCCGTGGGCGACCAGGCGGTCGAGGCGGTCGCTGAGGACGTTGCGGGCGACGCCCAGGCTCTGGACGAACTCCTCGAAGCGGCGGGTGCCGCGCAGGACGTCCCGGAGGACGAGCAGGGTCCAGCGTTCGCCCACGACCTCGAGGGTGCGGGCGATGGAGCAGATCTGAGTGTCGTAGGTTCGGTTGAGCACGGGAATCATCGTATCCCGGTCGGTTTCGTGACGCTACCTACAGGCGACCCGCGGGCGCGGGCGGGACCTCGACGCCTGCCGTGGCGGCGTAGAGGGCGAACTTGAACGGACTGAGCTGCTGGTAGCGCTCCAGGAGCCGGGACAGGACCCGGCGCCGCAGGTCCCGCAGGCCCTCGTCGTCGGGGTGGCGCAACCGGCCGTAGTCGACCAGGCGCAGCGCCAGCGGCACGTCGCCGCGGTCCAGCAGGTCGCCGCCCGCGCGGGTGAAGGCACCGGCGGTCGACCCTCCAAGCAGGTCCAGGGCGGCGGCCCACTCGGTCGCGGTAAAGACCTCGATCCCCTCCCCGTCGGCCTTCCAGTAGCCGGTGCGCTGGTGCTGGACCCGCTGGATGAGGTTGTCGCGCATCACCAGGTAGGGCAGCACCGCGTCAGGGTGGTCGCGGAGGCTGGCCGGCAGGTGGTTGCGTGCCAGGATGCCGGCCAGCGGGACACCCTCCCGGATGGCCGCCAGGGTCTGCTGGTACAGCTCCGTGAGGGCTACCCGCAGGGACGGGAAGATCTCGATGGTGAACAATTCGGTGAGCGGTGTGTGGCCGTGGATGACCAGACGTGGCCCCAGGCCCTCCACCAGGGTCATGGCGTCGAACAGGCCCTCGGCGGACCCCTCCGGCAGGAACGGCGCGCCGAGCTGCGGCATGAGCATGTCGCCGACGATGGCGACGCCCCGGTCGGGGAGGTGGACGACGAGCCCGTCGCTGGTCTCCCCTCCATCAATCGGGTAGAGCGCCAACTCCACGCCGCCGACGGCCAGCTTCTCCGGTGCGCCCACCAGCCGGTCGGGGACGACGTCAACCCAGCGGCCCGCTCCGGAAGTTTCGCCCAGCCGGAAGAGGATCGCCGGGGCGGCGTGCTGGAGGCGAAGCTCGTCGGCGAAGTTCACCTGGGCGATCACCTCGACGCCGGGGTTGGCGGCGCGGACCTCGTCGAGGCCGCCGACGTGGTCGGTATGGGCGTGGGTGAGAATGACGTGGGTGATCGGCGCCATGCTGCCGCTGGCCGTCCGCAACGCGGCGAGGGCCGCGCGCAGGTGCGCCCGGCTGGTGGTGGTGTCGACCAGCACGACCCCCGCGCCGGTGTCGATGGCGACGACGTCGGCGAAGTCAAACCCCTGCGCGACGAACACCCCGGGAGCGCGCTCGACGACCCGGGGCGGGCCGAGGTGGAAGCCGTCGTCGCGGGTCACCCACCAGTCGGTGGTGAGCGCCGGGCCGTCGGGGCCGGCGGCGGCCGGCCCGGCCTGACGGCGGGCCGCCTCGGCGTCATCGCTGCGGCCCAGCGTCGCGTAGGCCGCGGCCAGGGCCGGGTAGACCACACGGCGCAGCCCGGCGGGGAAGCCGGCTTGCTCCGGGATGGCGAGCACCAGCTCCAAGTCAGCAACGGCCGTCTCGGCCTTGCCGAGAGAGGCGGGGAGGTTGGCCAGGACCAGCCCCCGGAAGTAGTTGGCCAGGCCGGGCGCCTGGCTGGCTGCCCGGTCGAGCAGGCGCAGCGCGTGGTCGAGGTCATGGCCGGCGCGGACCTGGAAGAACCCGGCCAGCGCGGCGTACAGCGGCTGGTCCGGGGCGGCCTCGGCGAGTTCGGTGAACACGGCGCTGCCCTGCTCGTCCTGCCTGGCCGCGAGCAGCTGGCCCGCCAGGGCCATTACCGTCAGGGAATTCGGGTTCGGCCACCGCAGCGCCTCGCGGAGCGCCTCAAGCTGAAGGTTGCGGCTGAGCGGCTGGCGCGTCTGGGTCTCGGTCTCGGTCATGGTCGCGTCCTCCAGCTCCAAGGTGAGTTGCTTGACGAAACTCTATGTAGCCTGCAAGGTTTCGTCAAGCAACTCGTTCGAGGGCGTCGCGCGCTGTGGAAGGGACCGAGCCGGCCGCGGGGTTGATCTCCTCTCCCGGATTGATGCGTGCCAGACTCTTGAGCGCAGGCACACGCTCCCCCTTGGAGGGCCGATGTCGACCCGTGTCCGCCCGAAGTCCAAGGCTCCCACCGCGCCGGTCGGGTCGGCGGGACGGCCGGTGCTGCTGGCCACCATGGACGTCCCGTTCGAGCGGCAGGCCTGGGTGGTGGCGGTGGACGCCGCGGTGGAGTCGGGGCAGCCGCTGATCGTGGCGAACATGGTGGTGCTCCCGCCGCTGCCGCTGTCGGTGATGATGGGCTACGACCAGCTCGACTACACCCCTGAGCTGGCCAAGGCCCTGCGCGAGCCGGCGGAGCTGGCACAGTCGCTGGGCCTGCGGGTCGAACGCCTCCGGGTCAGGAGCCTCCACCCGATCCAGGCCCTGGTGGAGCTGGTGCGCGAGCTCAGGCCCGGCTTGCTGGTGTTCGGGCCCGACCGGACCAAGCTCCCCCGCCGCACCTACCGCCGGGCGGCCCGGACCCTTCGCCAGCGGATCGACTGCCTGATCTGGCTGGCACCCGAAGCCGAGTCA
>DASWDC010000131.1:0-6044 GCA_036395655.1 Actinomycetota bacterium
CGGTCGCCGGGACGGCTGCCGGGACGGAGGTGGGGGCTGCGGCGGCAGTGGCGGCGCCGTGGGCGATCGCGGCGGTGCGGTCGATGGTCGCGGCGGCGTCTCCGCCGGCGGCAGCGGTGGTGCGGTGGGGGGTCGTGGCGGTGCGTGGTGGGTCATCGTCATCCGTTCGAACTCCTGCCGCGACGCTGGCAGCGGCAGTGCCTGCATCAGCACGGTCTCGAACACTTTGCGCCGCACTCCCGCCGGCGCGGCGTCGTCGTCCAGCGCCGCCGCGGTCAGCGCCGGGACCGGCGGTTTCACCGGCGGCGACGCCGGCATTGGCAGGGGCCGGTCGTGCTCGGCCAGGGCACTTTCGGCGAGGCCTCGTTCGACCTCGGCGGCGCCGTACTGGCGGTGGTAGAGATCGGCATACAAGCCGCCCTGGGCGAGCAGGGACTGGTGGGTGCCCTCCTGGCTGATGTGGCCGCCCTCCAGCACCAGGATCCGGTCGGCGTCGCTGATCAGGCCCATGTCGTGGGAGATGACCAGGGTCGTCTTGCCACCCGAGAGGAGCCGCAGCGCCTCCAGCACCGCGTCGGTCGACTCGGCGTCCAGCCCGGTGGTCGGCTCGTCGAGGATCAGCAGTGGGGTGTCGCGGATGAACGCGCGGGCGATCGAGATCCGCTGCCGCTGGCCGCCGGACAGGTTCTGGGCACGTTCGGCCAGCTCGGTGTCGTAGCCGTCGGGGAGCTGCAGGATGAAGTCGTGAGCGTTGGCCTTCTTGGCGGCCTCCACGATCTCCTCGCGGGTGGCGCCGTCGCGGCCGTAGGCGATGTTGTCGGCCACCGTGCCGTTGAACAGGATCGCCTCCTGCAACACCATGGTGACCTGGTCGCGCAGCGACTCCAGGGTGAACTCGCGCAGATCGTGGCCGTCGATCAGCACCTGCCCGTCATGCGGGTCGTAGAGGCGGGGGGCGAACTGGGCGACGGTGCTCTTGCCCGCGCCGCTGTGGCCGATCAGCGCCACCGACTCGCCCGCCCGCACCGAGAAGCTCAGATGGTCGAGGGCGAGCCGCAACCCCGCGCCCGCGCCCACGGCGCCGCCGTTGGCACTGGCCTTGGCCTTGGCGGCGTCTGGCTCGGCCTGGTAGGCGAAGCTGACCTCGCGGAACTCCAGATGTCCGAGCAACGGCGGTGCCGGCACCGCGCCGGGGAGGTCCTGCACCGCCGGCTCGCGGTCGAGCACCTCGCCGATGCGCTCCACGCTGGCGAACACCTTGCCGAGGGTGTTCCACTCCTTGATGATCCGCCGGGTCGGCTTGAACATGTTCTCGATCCACAGCACGAACGCCACCAGCAGGCCGAGCGAGAGCTGCTGGCGGTCAAACAGGAACAGCCCCATCCAGACGACCCCGCTGATACACAGTGCCTCCAGCACGCTCACCGTCCAGCTGAAGGTCGCCTCGACCCTGGCGGCGTCCAGGGCGGCATTCATGGCCTGCTGGTTCTCCTTGGCGAAGCGCTGCACCTCGCGACCGCCGCGGCCGTAGATCTGGATCACCCGGATGGAGGTGAGCATCTCCTGCGCGGTGGAGGCGAGCTCTCCCTCGCGTGCCCGCTGCCGTTTGCTCGCCGACTTGATCCGCCCGGTGAAGAAGTTCGAGACGCTGGCCAGGATCGGGATGATCAGCAGGGCGATCAGTGCCACCTGCGGCGACTTGTAGAGCAGGAACCCCAGCGTGCCGACCAGGATGAAGACGCTGCCGATGATGTCTGAGGACGACTCGATGACGAAGTCCTCCAGCGCGGTGACGTCGCTGGTCACCCGGGCGAGCACGTCGCCGGTGCGCCCCTGGTTGTGGAACGCCAGCGACAGCTTCTGCAGGTGGTCGTAGAGCTTCACCCGCAGGTTGAAGCCGAGCATGCGACCGCCGCGGGCGAAGTTGATCTCGGCCACCGAGTCGCACAGGCTGTTGACCGCGGCGAGCACCACGATCGCGCCGGTCACCAGCGCCACGGTCATGTTGCGGGAGCCGAACTGCCCGCTGTGGGCGCCGCCCTTGAGGAAGTTGATCAGGTAGGCGATCGGCCCTGGCTCAGCCACCGCGGTGATCGACTCGATGACCAGCATCAGCAGCGCCAGCCGCACGACCCGGCGCTGGCCGGCGAGGAACCGGCGGATCAGCCGGATCACCCGGCGGGCGTCGCCGCTCTGGCCCTTGGCGTCCTTGCCCTTGCGACGCTTGGCCTTGTCGTTGGCCTTCGCCTGGTCCTTCATGAGCTACCTCCGGCGGAGACAGAAGCCGGGGCCAGCAACGCCGCCAGGGTGGCGGCGGCATCGCGGCCGTCGAAGCGCTCCACCACCGTACGGCGGGCCTGGCCGCCGAGGCGAGCGCGCAGCCGCTCGTCGGCGAGCAGGACGGCGAGGTGGTCGGCGATCGCGTCCACGTCGCGCGGTGGCGCCAGCAACCCATCGGCGCCGTGGCGCATGACCTCGGTCACGCCGGCGACGGTGGTGCTCACCACCGGCAGCCCGCAGGCCATCGCCTCCAGCAGCACGTTCGGGATGCCGTCGCGGTCGCCGTCGGCGGTGACGAACGGTGTGAGGGCGAACAGGTCGGCGCGCCGCAATGCCGCACGCAGCTCCGGCCGGGTCCGCGACCCGGCGAGCACCACCTCGTCGCCGAGGCCGAGCCGGTCGACGGTTGCCGCCAGCTCCTCGCCCAACGGTCCGTCGCCGTACAGCTCGAGGTGGAAGCGCTGCCCGCGCTGCTTGAGGCGGTGGCAGGCCGCCAGCAGGTCGGCGAAGCCCTTCTTCTCGACCAGGCGGCCGACCGACACGATCCGCGGCGCCGCGGCATCCCGGGCGGCGTCCCGGTCCCCTTCGCGGTTGCGGCCGGGACCATGACCGGTGGCGGGCTGGAATGCCTCCACGTCGACGCCGTGGTGGATCAGGCGTACCCGCTCGCCGAGCCCGTCGCCGAGCACATCGCGCAGGTAGTCCGCGTTGGGACCGCAGCAGGTGACCACCGCCTCAGCCGCCGCGACCCGGTCGGCCACGGCCGCTGGCGGCACCTGGAAGAGGTCGCGGGCGTGCGCGGTAAAGCTCCACGGGATCCCGGTCAGCCGGTGAGTGAGCAGGGCGACCAGCGCGGGGTCGTGCGCGAAGTGGGCATGCAGGCGCCCGACCGCCCCGCCTTCCCCCTCGCGGCCGGCGCGCCGCAACGTCGCCGCCAGCGTCGCCGCCAGGGTCAGGCAGCGGCCCCGCGACGCCGCGTGGTAGCCCCGGTCCCACTCGGGATGCCGCGCGACGTACCAGGCCGTCGCCAGGTAGCGTGGTGGCGACGCCAGCAACGCCCGCAGATGCGCGGCAACCGCCGTACGGCGCCGCGGGGTGCCGCCATCGAGGTACTCGACTGGCGCGCGCACCGCCGTCAGTTCCGGCTGGGTCAGGGCCTCGGTGGAGGTGCTGGTCAACGCGAAGATCCGCAGCCGCAGGCCGAGCCGCTCCAGTGCCAGCACCTCGTCGAGCACGAACGTCTGCGACAGGCGCGGCCAGCCGCGTACCAGGACGCCCAGCGCCGGCGTTGCCGGGCGCTGGGGCTCACGGGATGTCTTCACTGTAGGCGAGTCCCTGGGCGAGCATGATCCGCACCTGCCGCCGCAGCTCCTCGCCGTCGGGGCGAGGGCGCACGCCGCGGGTGGTGCAGAGCTGCTTGGCGATCTTCAGGCAGGTGTAGGTGGCGAACCAGGCATAGCGGTCCACCGGCACGCCGCCGGCGCGGCGGGTGTAGGCGGCGAGGAAGGCCCGCTCCAGCCCGGCGTAGCCGGCCGGGTCGCCGAGCGCGCGGCAGGCGAGCAAGCGCAGGTGGACGCAGAAGTGCGCCACGTCGTAGGCGGGATCGCCGAGGCGCACCTCGTCGAAGTCGATCACCCGCAGGCCTCCGTCCACCAGCACGTGCTTGTAGTGGAAGTCCTTGTGGATCGGGGTGTCGTCGCGAAACTGCAGCTGCGGGCCGCTGGCCTGGAGGCGGTCGGACAGGTGCGCGACGGTGCTTGCCAGGTCGGGATGGGCCTGGCTGATGAGCGCGCCCCACGCTTGCAGGTTGACCAGCTCCAGCGACGGCTGGAAGCGGCGGTCCAGCTCGAAGCGGGCGCGGTGCAGCGTCGCGAGCCAGTCGGCGGTGCGCTCGATCGCGCCGGCGCCCCCGGCGCTGCTCTGCAGCACCTCGTCGAGGATCTCGCCCTCCACCGGGATGTACACCAGCATGGCCAGGTCGGGGAGGCAGCCGAGCGGGCGCGGCACACCGAGGCGGGGCGTCGCGGCGAAGGCGGCGGCGAGGCCACGCAGAATGGTGTCGACCCGGCCGGCCTGGCCAGGCTGCGGGTACAGCTTGCCGAGCACGGTGGTCGGGCCACCTTCGGTGGCGACCTGGTAGCGGATCGTGCCGCGGTTGCCCTGCTTGTAGGCGAGCAACCGGGCGTAGGTCACCGGCGGCGGCCCGTCCGGCCCTGCCAGCGCCTCCAGCAGCGGCGCCAGCTTGTCGGTCATCCGCTGCACGTTGAGTGCCACCTGCAGGATCGGCAGCCCGGTCAGGTGCAGCGCCGTGGGATGCTTGCCGACGCTGGTGGAGGTCATGACCTCAGCGATCCCGGTCTCACGTGGAGGAGGTGACCCGGGCGGCGTTGGTCGGCTCGGCACGCGCGTCAACCCCCCTCCCCTCTCCCCGCTGAGGGTTCTGTTGGCGATACTAGCATCCTGTTCTTATCATCCGGTTCGCCAATTTGTGCGAAGTAGTTTCCATGTCGTTAACAATGGCGTCGGTGAACGTTTGGGGAGGCCCGTGACGGACCTGACCGGTCAGCGGCTCGGCCAGTACGAGTTGCATGCACTCATCCGCCGTGGCGGCATGGCAACGGTCTACAAGGCGCACCAGGAGTCCTTGGACCGCTGGGTGGCGGTGAAGGTCCTGGAACGGTCCGGCGACCCGCAGTTCGTCGCCCGCTTCCGGCGGGAGGCGCGCTCGGTCGCCCAGCTGCTGCATCCCAACATCGTTCCGATCTTCGATTACGGCGAGGAGGACGGCCGCCCCTTCCTGGTGATCCAGTACGTGGATGGAGGGCAGACGCTCGGCGACCTGATGGGGGAGGCGCTGGAGCCGGCGCTCTCGATTCAGCTGATGCTCCACCTGCTGGAGGCGCTCGGCTACGCCCACGAGCGCGGCATCGTCCACCGCGACCTCAAGCCGGGCAACGTGCTGATGCCGACGCCGATCTGGCCGATGCTGTCCGACTTCGGCATCGTCAAGCTGCTGCTCGAGAGCGACCAGACGCAGCTCACCCAGCAGGGCCTGATCGTCGGCACCGCCGCCTACATGGCGCCAGAGCAGGCGTTCGGCATGGCGGTTGACGCCCGCACCGACCTCTACTCGGCCGGCGTGGTGCTCTACGAGCTGACCTGCGGCCAGGTGCCGTTCGAAGCGGACACGCCGGTGTCGGTGCTGATGAAGCAGGCCTACGAGCCGCCACCATCGCCGCGCAGCCGCAACCCCGACCTCCCACCTGAGCTGGAGCGAATCCTGCTGCGCGCGCTCGCCAAGAGCCCCGACGACCGCTACCCGACCGCCGCGGACATGGCCGCGGACCTCCAGCAGGTCCTCGCCGAGCTGCAACCCCTGCCAGCCGTCCAGCGGGACGAGGACCCGCTCGACTCCCTGCCGGGCGCCTACGCCCAAGGCGTCGAGGCGTTCGCCGCGGGCGCCTGGGAGGAGGCGATCGACCACTTCACCAAGGTGACCACGTACGACCCCGGTTATGAGGACGCCGAGTCGCTCCTCGCCACCGCCCTCGCCGTCCGCGACCAGGCCAGGCCTCCACACACCGCGGGGCCGGCGGCCGAGCCGGTCGACGTGCCCTCCGCCGAGCCGCCGGTGGAGCCGCCGGTGGAGCCGCCGGTTCCCGCTCCCGCGCCGGTCGCGGAACCGCCACCAGCCGCCCGCCCCGGCCCCCGCCCCCGCCCCAGCCCCAGCCGCTGGTGGTTGGCGGTGGTCGCGCTGCTGCTCG
>DASWDC010000132.1:0-3049 GCA_036395655.1 Actinomycetota bacterium
CGCGGCCGCCGGGGCGAACGCGAGCACCAGCAGCCCGAACGGCACCACCTTGGTCTTCCAGCCGCGACGCAGGCCGAGCGCGCGGCGGATGCTGGCGACCACAATCGCCCGCACCCCCCTGGAGCGGCCCTCCCTGGGTCCGTCGTAGTGCCGGTAGCCCCGGTCGTAGATGGTCCCGGTGGGTGTCCGCAGTATCTCGCTCATTCGGCACGCTCCGGCATCATCGTCCACCGTGGCAGCGCGCTCACCGTTCCGCTCACCGTGGCACCCCCTCGGGAGACCGCTGCGGTTCGGCGGCGGCCGAGACTGGGGCCGCGCCGTCGGCGGTGGCGGTGGCGGTGGCCTGCAGCCGCAGGAAGGTCTCCTCCAGGCTGGGGGCTCGCGCGATGAGGCGCCGCAGCGGCCAGCCGTGTTCGGCGGCGAGGTCGCGGATCACGTCGGCGGCACCGGCGGCGCCCTGCACCTGCAGGTCGTCGGCGCCGGGGCGGACCTGCAGCCCGGCGGCGGTCAGGGCGGCGCTGACCGCTTCGCCGTTGTCGCCGAGCTGGACCGCGAAGCCCGCCTCGGCGGTGCCGGCGACCGCCGTGATCGAGCCCTGGGTGAGCACGTGGCCGGCGTGGACCATCACCACCCGGTCGCAGACCCGCTCGACGTCGCCGAGCAGGTGGGTGGAGACCAGCACGTCGACCCGCAGCTCGCTGCGGACCCGGTCGATCAGCTCCAGCATGTCCTCGCGGCCCTGGGGGTCCATGCCGTCGGTGGGCTCGTCGAGCAGCAGCAGGCGCGGGTCGTGGACCAGCGCGACCGCCAGCTTGACGCGCTGCTGCATGCCGGTGGAGAAGCCGCCGATGGCCCGGTAGCGCTCTTCGTAGAGGCCGACCTGGTAGCAGACCTCGCTGGCGCGCTCCCTGGCGGGCTGGGGCGAGAGGCCGCCGAGCTGGGCCATGAACGAGACGAAGTCAGCGGCGGTGACGTCGAGGGGTAGGCAGGATCCCTCCGGCAGGTAGCCGACCTGGGCGCGGATCGCCAGCGGATCGGCGGCGACGTCGTGGCCGAGCACGGTCGCCCGCCCTCCATCAGGAGCGATCAGTCCGAGCAGGAGCTTGATCAGGGTGGACTTGCCGGCACCGTTGGACCCGACCAGTCCGGTGCAGCCGGCCTCGACGGTGATGTCGACGTGGTCGAGCGCCTGCACCGCCCCGAAGCGCTTGCTGAGGCCCGCGACCTCCGCGACCGGCATGTCCCACCTCCCTTGGCCGAGACCCGAATCCCAACGGCAGCTCCGCTGGCCTGAGCAACACTGCCCGCCCCGGGCGGCCCGGTCAACCCACCTCACCAACCTGTGGATAACGATCCGGGCGCGCATTCGAGGGTACGCTGTGCCCGAGTTCGCTCAGAGATCACGAATTCGTAAAGCTCGGGCAAGGGACGGTGCGATGCCTGGTCCGGTGACCGTCGTCTGGGACGAGTCCCTGGCGGCCTACGACCTCGGCCCCGAGCATCCGCTGCGGCCCGCGCGGGTCCGGCTGACCATGGCGCTGGCGCGCTCCACCGGGCTGCTCGACCAGGCACGCCTCGACGTCCCGCAGCCGCTCTCCGGCAACGACCTGGCCAGAGTCCACGACCTCGACTACCTGGCGGCGGTCAAGGCCGCCAGCATCGATGGGCACGCGATTCCCGACCGCGGCCTCGGCTCCGGGGACACGCCGTCGTTTCCCGGCGTGCACGATGCCTCGGCGCTGGTCTGCGCCGCCACCGTGACCGCCGCGGGGGTGGTGATCGGCGGCGGGCCGGCGCACGCCTTCTCGCCGGCTGGCGGGCTGCACCACGCCATGCCCGGTCACGCCAGCGGCTTCTGCGTCTACAACGACCCGGCGGTGGCGATCGCCTGGATGCTCGACCAGGGGGTCGGGCGGGTCGCCTATGTTGATGTCGACGTCCATCACGGCGACGGGGTCGAGGCGATCTTCGCCGGCGACCCGCGCGTCCTGACCGTCTCGGTGCACGAGTCGGGCCGCTACCTGTTCCCCGGGACTGGGGAGGCGCACGAGATCGGCGCGGGCGCAGCACGCGGCACCATCGCCAACCTGCCGCTGCCGCCGACCACCACCGATGACCTCTACCTCGCCGCCTTCGACGCGCTGGTGCCCGCGCTGGTCCGCGCCTTCGAGCCGGAGGTGCTGGTCACCCAGCTCGGCTGCGACAGCCACTACACCGACCCCCTGGCCCACCTCGGCCTCACCACCCGGGCCTACGCCCAGCTCGCCGGCCGCCTCCACGACCTCGCCCACACGGTCGCGGGCGGCCGCTGGCTCGCCACCGGCGGGGGCGGCTACCAGTGGGCCACGGTGGTACCCCGCGCCTGGTGCACCTACCTCGCCGAGATGGTCGGGGTGGAGCTGCCCGAGCGCCTCCCCGGCGCCTACCTCGCCGAGGTCATGGAGCAGCACGGCGTCGCCCTCGACCCGGCCATGGTCGACGAGGTGGTGGCGCTGCGCTCCGACCGCCGCGAGTGGGTCGAGCGCCAGATCGCCCGCTCGATCGAGATCGCCCGCGGCAACCTTTTCCCCTTGTACGGCCTCGGGGCCTGAGCCTCCGTAGACCCCGGGGTGGACAGGGGTGCTCCGCTACCATGGGAGATGGCTTGAAACCGGACTGGTGCTGGAGTGTCGTATGCCCGAAATGACCCGAGACGAACTTGGCCGCCACCTGGTGGCCACCAGGATCGCGGGGCAGGTGGCCACCCCCGTTTCGAGCGTGCTGATGAAGGCCGAACGGGTGGCCGCCGGGGACCCGGAGCACTGCTTCGGCCTCTCCGGGATGAGCCGCTACTCGCGCGACGACGTGCTCGCCGAGATCACCGCCCAGTTCGGCTGGACCCGCAGCGCCGGCGAGCCGGGCGACGACCCCACCTACATCGATCCGGAGCTGCTGCTCGACGAGCTGGACCGCGCGGGCGAGCGGCTCGCCGGCGCGACCCGCAACGGCGAGCACGTGCTGTTCGCCACCGGGCACCCGACCGGCGTGTTCAGCCTCCACCAGCAGCTCT
>DASWDC010000133.1:0-9331 GCA_036395655.1 Actinomycetota bacterium
CCCGAGGAGGTCGCCGCGATCGGCCGCTGGGCCGCCGAGCGGGGCCTGTGGGTGATCACCGACGAGATCTACGAGCACCTGGTCTACGGCGACAACCAGTTCTCCTCCATGCCAGCGCTGGTGCCCGAGCTGGCCGAGCGCTGCGTCGTGGTCAACGGCGTCGCCAAGAGCTACGCGATGACCGGCTGGCGGGTGGGCTGGCTGATCGGCCCGCCGGACGTGGTCAGGGCGGCCATCAACCTGCAGTCGCACCTGACCACCAACGTCGCCAACGTGAGCCAGGCGGCGGCGCTGGCGGCGGTCTCCGGCGACCTGGAGGCCGTGGCCGAGATGCGGGTCGCCTTCGACCGGCGGCGGCGCCGCGTCCACGAGCTGCTGAACGCGATCCCCGGGGTGGTCTGCGTGGAGCCGCAGGGCGCCTTCTACGCGTTCCCGTCGGTCAAAGGGGTGCTCGGCCGCGAGGTAGCCGGACACCGGCCGCAGACCAGCCTGGAGCTGGCCGAGGTGATCCTTGAGGAGGCCAAGGTCGCGATCGTGCCCGGCGAGGCGTTCGGCGCGCCCGGCTACGCGCGCCTGTCGTACGCACTCGGCGACGACGACCTGGTGGAGGGCGTCACCCGGATCGCCAAGCTACTCGGCTGAGCCCTCGGCCGGGCCTGCGGCGTAGTCGAGCGGCACGGTGGTGGTCAGCTTGTCGCCGCTGTCGGTGGTGACGGTCAGGGTGAGGCTGCGCACCCCCGGCGGCGGCGTCGGGGAGAAGCTCACCTGGTAGAGGTGCAGGTGCTTGTGGCCGCCGACAGAGATGCTGTGGCAGATGTACTTCGTGCCGGCGTCGTCGGCAGCCACCCAGTCGCCGAGGCCACGGATGGACTGTGGCGGGATCATCTTGGCGCCGGTCGCCGGCAGCGCCGCGAAGCGCAGGTCGAACCAGCCGGACCAGACCTCCAGCGCGAGCAGCACCAGCCGTACGCCCGCTTCGGCCTCCAGTTGGCGGCCGATGGCCACGACGCCGACGAACTTGGGCGCCCGGCTGCGCGGCGCCATCTGGAAGCCCACACCGATCGCCGCCGCAGGCGGTGTTGTGATCTGGGCCGCATCTGCGGGTACCGCCTCGCCAGGCTCGCCGGAGAGGAGCTGGAGGACCGCCTGCCGCGCCCGCGCGCGATCGGCGCCGAGCTTGGCGAGCACTTGGGCGCCAACGCCCTCGCCCTCGCGGACGAGGCCGAGGAGCAGGTGCTCGGTGCCGATGTAGTTGTGGCCGAGTTGCAGCGCCTCACGCAGCGACAGTTCCAGGATCTTCTTGGCGCGTGGCGTGAATGGGATGTGCATGCTCTGCGGCTTCTTCTTGCCGGGTTTGACCGCCTTCTCGATTTCGCTGCGGACCGTCTCGAGGGACACGCCGAGCACTTCGAGCGCCCGGGCGGCTACGCCCTCTTGCTCCTGGATCAGCCCGAGCAACAGGTGCTCGGTGCCGATCCAGTCGTGGTCGAGGAGGCGGGCCTCCTCCTGGGCGAGTACGACCACCCGGCGGGCACGGTCAGTGAAGCGTTCGAACATGGGGGCGGGCCCCTTTGCGACGGGGTGTCAGCGCTTGTCGGCGCTGGCGGCGTGGCGCTGGACGGCGAGATCGACCAGTTTTGCGACAAGATCAGAATAACTCACGCCGGAGGCCGCCCACAGCATCGGGAACATGCTCCGCGGCGTGAACCCGGGGATGGTGTTGACCTCGTTGACCACCACGCGGCCGCTGGCCTCCTCGTAGAAGAAATCGACCCGGGCCAGGCCGGCGCAGTCGAGCGCCTGGAAGACCCGCAGCGACAGCGTCCGCACCCGCTCGGCGACGGCGTCGGGCACCGGCGCGGGGATCACGAGCTTGGCGGCGTCGTCGAGGTATTTCGCCTCGAAGTCGTAGAACTCGTGACCAGGGACGATCTCCCCCACCACGCTGGCTTCGGGGGCCTCGTTGCCGAGCACGCCGCATTCCAGCTCGCGCGCGGTGAGACCCTGCTCCACCACCACCTTGGCGTCGTGAGCGAAGGCGGCCTCCAGGCCGTCGGCGAGCGCCTCGGGCGCCTTCACCTTGGTGATGCCGATTGAGGAGCCAAGCCGCGCCGGCTTGGTGAACACCGGGTACGCGAGCTGGCCGCCGACACGCGCGTAGACCCCGTCGGGATCGGCACGCCACTCGCCCGCACGGACCACCAGGTAGGGGGCCTGCTCGATGCCGGCGGCGGCGAGCACCACCTTGGCCATGGCCTTGTCCATCGCCAGCGCCGAAGCGAGCACGCCGCTGCCGACATAGGGCAGATCGGCCAGCTCGAACAGCCCCTGCACGGTGCCGTCCTCGCCATAGGGGCCGTGCAGCAGCGGGAAGACCACGTCGACGGCGTCCAGCGCCAGGTCCGGGGCCTGCGCGCCGCCGGCGCCGAGTGGGGCGAGGGCGGCAGCGTGACGCTCCGGCCGCAGCGCCACGGCGGTGCCGGCGGCCTCGACCTCGGGCAGGCCGCCCTCCGGCGCGGTCAGCTCCAGCGGCGGCTTGGCCGGCAGCATCCAGGCACCGTCGCGGGTGATGCCGATCGGGACCACCTCGAACCGGTCGGGGTCCAGCGCCTCGGTCACCGACCGGGCCGACACCACCGAGACCGGGTGCTCGGCCGAGCGCCCTCCGTACAGCAACGCCAGGCGGATCCGCCGCTTCGGCATCGTCATGCCACCTCCAGGGCCTGAGAGAAGTCGTCGCAGAGGTCATCGGCGTCTTCGAGGCCAACCGAAACCCGCACCATGCCCGCGCCGATCCCGGCGGCGGCCAGCGCGGCGGCGGCGAGCTGCCGGTGGGTGGTCGAGGCGGGGTGCGCCACCAGCGTCTCTGGACCGCCCAGCGACGGCGCCAGCCGGGCCACGCGGGTCGCCTCGATGAAGCGGCGGCCCGCCTCGCG
Organism: Actinomycetota bacterium; assembly: GCA_036395655.1. GTDB lineage: Bacteria > Actinomycetota > CALGFH01 > CALGFH01 > CALGFH01 > DASWDC01. The sequence continues at coordinate 2,937 of DASWDC010000133.1, forward strand.
CCCGCCGGCCAGGTCAAAGGAGAGGAAGCCGCCGTAGCCGTCCAGCAGCCGCTTGGCGGTGTCGTGGCTGGGATGGTCCGGCATCCCTGGCCAGTACACCCGCTCGACCTTGGGGTGGCCCTCCAGCAGCGCGGCGACGCGGGCGGCGTTGGCGCCGTGGCGCTCCATGCGCAGCGGCAGCGTCTTGATGCCGCGCAGCACCAGCCAGGCGGCGAACGGGTCCGCGGAGCCGCCGAGGTCGAGCATGGTGCGCCACGCCGCGGCGTGGGCGGCCCGGTCGGCGAACAGCGCCAGCCCGCCGATCACGTCGCTGTGGCCACCGAGGTACTTGGTGGCGGAGTGGACCACGATGGCGGCGCCATGCTCGATCGGGCGGCACAGGTAGGGCGAGGCGACGGTGTTGTCGACCACCAGCGGCACCCCGGCGTCGCGGGTGGCCTCTGCCAGGGCGGGCAGGTCCGCCACGGCCATGGTCGGGTTGGCGATCGTCTCGGCGTACAGCGCCCGGGTGGTGGGCCGCAGCGCCGCGGCGACCGCGGCGGGGTCGGCGACGTCGACCACGGTCGTCTCGATGCCGAAGCGGCCCGCCAGCTCGGTCGCCAGCGAGAACGTCCCGCCGTACACGTCGCGCTGCACCACCAGGTGGTCGCCGGCACCGGCGAGGCTCAACAACACTGTCGCGATCGCCGCCATGCCGGAGGCGGCCGCCAGGCCCTCGGCGGCGCCCTCCAAGTCGGCCACGGTGGCCTCCAGCGCCGCGGTGGTTGGGTTCTCGTAGCGGCTGTAGACGTAGCCCTCCCGCGGCTGCGCGAGGGTGTGGGCGAACTGGTCGGCGTCGTCGAAGGCGAACGCTGACGTCTGCCAGATCGGGATGGCGAGCGGCTGCTGCGCCGGCGGCGGCAGGTCGGCTCCGTGGACTGCTCGGGTGCCAAAGCGTCGGCCCATTCGTTCCCTCCCGGTCAGCTCGGTCCCTCCGGTTCTGGTTCCGGTGCCTGTTCGGCGCCGCCGCTGAGGCTAGCAGCGTGGCGACCGGCCGCCTCGGTGGCGCGGGCCAGGACCCGCGTGCGGAAGCGCCGGCCCTGGCTGGCGCCGCGGACGCCGCGGACGGGGCGCGTCCGCCCGTCGCGCGCCACCAGCCGGGTGCGGGCGCGGGACACCTCCACCGCCGACAGCTCGTCGTAGCGGTAGCGGCGCGCGCCGCCGAGCCCATGCAGCACCACCGCCTCGTCGTCCAGTTCGGCGGCGAGCACCTTGGCCCGCAGCGCCGAGGTCGCCAGGCTGAAGAGCGACAGCGCCGCCCACAGCGCCGCCGCGACCGCCAGCGAAGTGGCGGCGGCCGACTGGCTGCGGCGGCCGGCCTCAAGGGAGGCGGCCAGCAGGATCGCGGCCAGCGCAAGTTCCAGCAGGCCGCCGACCAGCGCCTGCGCCACCCCGCCGGGCTGGAACCGCTCGACCGCGGGCGCCGCGGCCTCCGCCGCCTTCATCTCGGGCTCCGGCATTGGCATGGTCATTGGCGCATCGCTCGCGTCGTTGGCCGCATCGCCGCGCTCACCTGGCGGTCACTGGCCGCGGTACCACCGGGGCGGCGTCCAGTCCTGCTTGGCCTCGTCGACCAGCGCGACGATCGCGGCCATGACCTTGTCTCGGCCGGCGTTGAGGGCGTCCAGGGTCGAGTCCGGGGTGAGGCCGAGGTCGAGGGGCGACCCGGCGCGCAGCACCACCCGGGCGCCGCGCCGGAACGGGCCGATCTTGCCGCGGGTGAACAGCACCTGCGCGCCCCACTGGCCCACGGGGACCACCGGCGCGCCAGTGAGCGCGGCGAGCCGGGCCACGCCGCTCTTGGCTGGCATCGGGGAGAAGTCCGGGTTGCGGGTGGTGGTGCCCTCCGGGTAGATCGCCACGGCGGCGCCCTCGGCCATGGCGTCGACGGCGTCGGCGAGCGACCTGGCGGCGTCGCGGCTCTCCCGGTACACCGGGATCTGCCCGGCGCCGAGCAGGACCCAGCGGAGCACCGGGTTGCGGAACAGCTCAGCTTTGGCCAGGAACCGCACCTGCCGGCCGGCCGTGTGGATGTAGACCCCGAGGCACAGCGGGTCGAAGTAGGAGACGTGGTTGGCTGCGATGATCACCGGCCCCTCGTGGGGAACGTTGTCCAGCCCCTGGCAGTCGAGCCGTACCCAGAACCGGATAACCGGCGGCACGACGGTCTTGGCCAGGGCATAGACGGGCATTCCTCGGCGCGCCATGCTGCCGCGATAGTACGCTGCACGCCGTGCTGCTACCGCTGCTGCCCGTCAAGTCCCTCGCCACGTCGAAGGGCCGCCTCGCGCCGCCGCTGAACCCGATCGAGCGGCGCCTGCTCACCATCGCCATGCTGGAGGATGTGATCGCGGCGTTGCAGGCCGCGGCCATGGAGCTGGAGGGCGGCCGGCTCGGCCGTCCGGTGGTGATCTCGCCCGACCGGGAGGTGTGGCGCCGCGCCGAGGCGCTCGGCTGCCGAGTGGTCGAGGAGCCGCCGCCCACCGACGCTGACGGCGACGGTGACGGTGACGGGCTCAACCGGTCGCTTGCCCGCGCCGCCAACACGGGCGTCGTGAAGGACGCCGGGCTGCTGGTGGTCGCGGCCGACCTGCCACTCGCATCAGCGGCGGCGTTCACGCGGGTGGGCGAAGCCGCGGAGCGGGCACCGGTGGTGGTCGTGCCGAGCTATGACGGCACCGGCACCAACGTGCTCGCCTGGCGCGACGCCGCCTCATTCGCGCCGTCGTTCGGGCGCGGCAGCGCCGCCAGACATCTTGCCCTGCCCGGCGCGGTGCGGCTCGACGAGCCGTCGCTCGCTCACGACGTCGACACCGTCGCCGACCTCCGCGCCGTCGCCATCAGCCTGGATCCAGCCAGCGTGACCGCGCAGCGCCTGCAAGCCGTGCGCAGCCTGGCCAACATCGCCGCCAATGTCGCCGAGGAGTGACCATGCCGGACGCTTTGCTGCAAGGGACCGTGAAGAGCTTTGACCAGGCCAGCAAGGCGGCCGTGGTGCTGACCGATACCCGCGTGGAATACCCGGTGCCGCCCGAGGCGTTCCGGCGCTCCGGCCTCCGCATGTTGCAGCTCGGCCAGCGGGTCAAGTTCCGGGTCGAAGGCGAAGGCGGCGACGCGCGCGTCACCTACGTCAACATCCTGACGCTCCCTGATCCCGAATAACGCGAAAACGTCGTAACCGACACGGAAAACGCGAGCGGCCCCTGCGCGGGGCAGGGGCCGCCTTCTGGTTTCAGGCTTCCGGATTTCGAAGCCGGCACAGCGCTACTTCTTCTTGCCGGACTTCGCCGCCACCTTGGCGCTCGCCTTCGAGGTCTTCGACGCCTTGGCGGCCTTGGTAGCCTTGCCGCCGCCCGCGCTCGTCTTTCCGTCCGCCTTGGCCTTGCCTTTGCCTTTGGCCTTGCCGTCGAGCCCGGCGCCGCTGGGCGCAACCGGTGCCGCGGCCATCTTGGCAGCGGGCTTGGAGGCGCCCGCCGACCGTACCGGCCTGGCCGCCAGCGCCCCCTTGGCGGCGGGGGCCTTGCCGCTCACCGCGTCCTTGAAGCCCTGGCCTGGACGGAACGCCGGGACCTTGGTCGCCTTGACCTTGACCACGTCGCCGGTGCGGGGGTTCCGCGCGGTACGGGCACCGCGGTCGCGGCGCTCGAAGGTCCCGAAGCCCACCAGTGACACCCGCTCGCCCTTCTTGACCGCGAGCTGGGTCTGCTGAAGAAGGCTGCTGAGCACTCGCTCGACATCCGCCCGAGACACCTCGGTGTGCTGCTGAATGGCGTCGACGAGTTCTTTGCGGTTCAAGGCGCCTCCTTGCCCAATAGGGAACATTCCCCGCCCGGGACACGGCCACCGAAATTAGCCAAGCCCTGTCCCTTTCGGAGCTGCATGCTAAAGAGCCACATAAGAAAGGTCAACAACCCCGAGCGCTGAACCCCTTGAGCGACAAGGCGCTCCGCCCCGGAGGCCGCGTTCGCGGCCACCTGAATTGCGAACGGCCTCAAGCCCGGACGATGGAATATGCGCAGGTTTGTGCTGGCTCGCAACCGGCTTCTCGTTTCCCGACTCACATTTCCTTTCGGGCGGTCCATTACCCTGATCAACGATCTGGATACTCCCACTCCCTATCGGCTTCAGTATCGGTCGCTGGAGCGACTGCTGGAGCGAGGATGCGGGGAAACAACGGCGCGGGGTCCGGTAGGCGCCTGTCGCGGCGGCGGCGGGCAGGAACGGTGCAAGTTCCCCAGCGAGGGTCCGGCAGGCGTCCACCAGCAGCGCCAGCGGTTCCCGGAGCGCCGCGAACGCGGCGGCGCGGCGGTCGACGAGCTGGCGCACGGGCACGCGCTGCGCCTCGGCGGCGCGGGTGGTCTTGACGGTGTGGGCGACCATGATCGGTGCGCTCGCGTTGTCCTCGGCGGCGGCCTGTGCCAGGGCGCGCTCCAGCGGCTCGGCCGTCGTAGCCGCATGTGAGGGCGACCCCGGCGCCAGGGTCGCGCCGCCGGATCGCGGCGAGGACCTCGCCGGCGTCGTCGCCGTGGTGGGGTGCCCGCATGACCGGACAAGCGCGACTCGCCGATATCGCCGTCCACGCCGGCGTCAGCGAGGCAACTGTGAGCCGGGTGCTGAATGACAAGGCCGGGGTCGCACCGACCACCCGGCAGGCGGTGCTCGCCGCGCTGGACCTGCTGGGCTACGAGCGGCCCGCCAAGCTGCGGACCCGGTCGGCGGGCCTGATCGGGCTGGTCGTCCCCGAGTTGGACAACCCGGTCTTCCCGGTCTTCGCGCAGGAGATCGAGTCGATGCTCGCACAGCACCGCTACACCCCGGTGCTGTGCACCCAGACCCCAGGCGGCGTCACCGAGGACGACTACGTGGAGATGCTGCTGGAGCGCGGCGTCTCCGGGATCGTGTTCGTGTCCGGCCTGCACGCCGACTCCACCTCCGACCCCGCACGCTACCTCCGGCTGGTGGAGAAGAAGCTGCCAATCGTGCTGGTCAACGGCTACATGGCCAGGATCGACGCGCCCTTCATCTCCACCGACGACGAAGAGGCGGCCGAAATGGCCGTGAACCACCTGGTCGCGCTGGGGCACGAGCGCATCGGGCTGGCGGTGGGCCAGGAACGCTTCGTTCCGTGCCTGCGCAAGTGCAACGGCTTCCGCAGGGCGATGAAGGCGCTGCTCGACCAGGACGACGTCACTGGTCTGATCGCCCATTCGCTGTTCTCCATCGAAGGCGGCCGGGTCGCCGCCACGCGCCTGCTCAGCAAGGGCGTGACGGCGATCATCTGCAGCTCCGACGTGATGGCGCTCGGGGCGATCCGCGCGGTGCGCCAGGGTGGACTGAAGGTCCCCGACGACGTCTCGGTGATCGGCTACGACGACTCCCTGTTCGTCGCCTTCATCGACCCGCCCCTGACGACGGTGCGCCAGCCGGTGCAGGCGATGGCGCGCACCGCCGTGCAGTTCCTGCTCGACGAGCTGGCCGGCATCCCCGCGCCACGCGACGAGTACGTCTTCCGGCCGGAACTGGTGGTGCGCGGGTCGACCAACCGCTGCCGGGCAGCACCCTGAGCCATCGGTGCCCAGGCGCACCGGCGGCGCATGCTGCATCTTGCGTGTTGCACCCTGGCGGGCGTGACAAAAGCCGGACGGCGGGTCCTCCCCCGGTACCCAAACCCCCACGCAGCGTGGTCTGAACGCGTCGCTCCGTCGAAATTCCGGCGAAGCCCTCGACAAGATCCCGGCTTCGGTATAAAAACGCGTTTTGCCGTTCCCGGGACGATCGGGGGAATCAATGCAGGCAATCATCGGTCAGCCGAGCCATGCCAATGACGCGTCCGCACCGCTCCGCATCGCCGTGGTGGCCCCGCCCTGGTTCGAGGTGCCGCCGGAGGGCTACGGCGGCATCGAGGCGATGTGCGCCACGCTGGTCAACAAGCTGGTCAGCCGCGGGCACGAGGTGTTCCTCCTCGGCGCCGGACGCGACCGGACGCGCGGGAGGTTCGTGCCGGTGCTCGCTGAGCCGCCCAGCATCAGGCTCGGCGACCCGATGGTGGAGACCAGCTACGCCTCCCGCAGCGCGCGGGCGCTGCGGGAACTCGATGTCGACGTCGTCCACGACCACTGCCTCGCCGGGCCGCTGTCGGCGGCCGGGCGGTTCGCGCCCACCGTGGTGACCGTCCACGGGCCGGTCCACGCCGATCTCGGCGACTACTACCGGGCACTGGACGACACCATCGGCTTGGTCGCCATCTCCGAGGCGCAACGCCGCCATGCCCCCGACCTGCCCTGGGAGGGGACGGTGCACAACGGCGTGGTGGTGGACGACTTCCCCTTCCGGGACCGTGCCGCCAAGGAGGACTG
>DASWDC010000134.1:0-1946 GCA_036395655.1 Actinomycetota bacterium
CAGCGCCTGTCCGAGAGCATGACCGTGCTCGAGCTCGCCAGGAACGGCGACATCGAGCCGCCGATCGACCTGAGCATCCAGGGCGACGGCCAGGGCGGCCTGATCTGGGCGCTCCGGAACGGGGACAACTACCACCTGAAAGGCTCGGACGTGACCCTCGCGGACGTGATCGCGAGGGTGGACAAGCCCTACTCGCCTGGTGGATGACCCAGCTACCCGAATCCCTCGACCCTATCCCCACCTGCCAAGGAGGCAGCAGCAATGGCGACCAGAGTCCTCGCAACCGACCAGGCCCGCAGCACCATCGCACAGATGAACTCGGTGCTCAGCGGCGGCCTGCAAGACCAGATCACCCAGCTCGACAACCTCGGCAAGACCCTCAGCGACCCCAACGTCTGGGACGGCCCCACCGCGGTGGACTTCCGCTCCAACGTCTGGCCGGGGGTCAACACCTCGCTGCAGAACACCCTGTCGTCGCTGGAGGAGCTGCGCGCCAAGCTCGACACCGTGACCAAGAACATCATGGCCGCCGGCGGCAACGCGTCGTAACCCTGCCCCTGTCACCAGGGTCGTGGGGCCTCGCCAATCCGCCACCTCACCGGCGGGGCCCCACGATCATCGGCATTCCTGGCATCAAGGCGAGCCAGGACGCCTGACCAGATCCCTCGGGAGCAGGGCTTGACCCCCGTCACGAGGCGGAGCAAGGAGTAGTTAGGAGCCGTATGGCGCGCAAGCGCGGGACCTCGCCGTCGAACGCCGTTGACAGCGAGGTCCCTGGCTACGAGGAGCTGGAGGCGGTCGGGCGGGGCGGGTTCGCCACCGTGTACCGCGCCCGGCAGGAGCGGTTCGACCGCACGGTGGCGCTCAAGGTGCTCGCTGTCGACCTGGTCGACGAGCGGGCGCGGCGGCGCTTCCGGCGGGAGTGCCTGCTGGCCGGGCGGCTGAGCGAGCATCCCAACGTGGTGACGGTCTACGACGCCGGGACCACCAGGGCGGGGCGGCCGTTCATCGCCATGGAGTACTGCGAGGCGGGCTCGCTGGCCGACCGGCTACGCCAGCACGGCCCGCTACCGCTCGACGAGGTGCTGCGGACCGGCGTGAAGCTGGCCGGGGCGCTGGCCGCCGCGCACGAGGCCGGGATCATCCACCGCGACGTCAAGCAGCAGAACGTGCTGCTGTCGCGCTTCGGCGAGCCGGCGCTGGCCGACTTCGGCGTGGCCGCGTTCGCCAACGCGGCGGAGAACTCGGTGGTCACCGACGCGCTGACCCCCGTCCACGCCGCGCCGGAGGTGCTGGAGGGCGACCCGGCGACCGCGGCGTCGGACCTGTACTCGCTGGGCTCGATGCTGTACGCGCTGCTGGCGGGCGGGGCGCCCTACGCGCGGCAGGCCGGCGAGGGGATCGTGCCGCTGCTGCTGCGCATCCTGGAGGGCGAGGCGCCGCGGATCCCCCGCGACGACGTGCCCGACCGGGTGATGGCCTTCCTGCGGCAGGCCATGTCCAAGGACCCGGCGCAGCGCTTCGGCGGCGACGCCACCGCCTTCGGGCAGCGCCTCCAGCAGCTCCAGGCCGGCCTCGGCCTGGCGGTCGCCGACCTGGTCCGCGCGGCGCCGGCCATGGCCGGGCCCCCGCTGCCTGACGCCGGTCCGGTCAGCCCGACGGACACGACCCCCCGCCAGCGGCCCGGCTCCTCCACGGTCGAGCGCCGCCGCCCGCGGCCGCCCGGCGCCGGGGCCGCGCCCGCGCCACTTCCCGGCGCTCCCGCTCCACCCGTGACGCCAGCGGCGGCGCCGGTCTCGCCGCTGGCGCCGCCGGCACCAGTCGCGGCGCACGCCCAAGCTCCGGCTCCAGCCGCGGCTCCGGTTCGCGGGCCCGATCCGGCCCCGGTTCCGGCACCCGCCAGCGGCCTCGGCAACGGCTTCGGCCCTGGTCCCGACCTGGAGCCG
>DASWDC010000135.1:0-1916 GCA_036395655.1 Actinomycetota bacterium
CCTTGGAGTAGGGCAGCCGCTCGGCGAGCTGTTCGAGCACGACCACCCGCACCCCGGCGAGGTGCAGCTCGGCGGCGAGCCACAGGCCGACCGGGCCGCCGCCCACGATCACGACGTCGGCCACGGCCGCCGCCGTGCCACCGCCCCGCATCCCTTCGCGCATAGCGCAGTTTAGCCGGAATTCAGCCGCTTTCACGTCAGCCTGATGCGGCGGCACGGTCGAGGCAGGTGTAGTCGAGGCAGGTGTAGTCGAGCGCCGCCTCGCCGACCCACGCACTCCCGCTCTCGGGCTCGGCGGTCGCTGTGGAGGCGCCGGGCGGGAGCTGCCCGCTGGCGCGCAGCGCCCCCACCGCCGCTGCCAGCGCCCCGGGGGTGACCCGCAGGTCGGGGGGGAGGACCTGCTTGCCGGCCAGCTCCTGGCAGGCCCGCAGCGCGTGGCGGCGGGGCAGCTGGGTCCGGGCCGCCGCGATGGCGGCGGCCCCTTCGACGTCGCCGTAGAACCAGCGGGTCGCCTCCAGCAGGGCGGCCAGCAGCGCGCTCACCGCCTCGCCGTTGGCAGCGAGGTAGTCGCGGTGGGCGCAGACCGCGCTGAAGGCGAACTCCGGCACCGAGGCGTCGGCGTCGCCGAGGTTGCTGAAGCCGGCCTCCTGCGCCAGGTAGTTGTAGGGCACGAGCTGCAGCGCCGCGTCGATCGACCCGTCCTGCAGGGCTCGCCAGCGGGCCTGGTGGTTGCCTTCGAGGGCGAAGTCGTAATCGCGCGGCCAGGTGAGGCCCTCGGCGGCCAGCATCGCCTCGGCCAGGTGCTTGGTGCCCTCCTTGAGCGAGGAGGTGCCGATCCGCCCGCCGCGCAGATCGGCGATGGCGTGGTGGCGGGGCAGCGCGATCAGCGACAGCGGCGGCTTGTTGGCGATGCCGGCGACGACCCGGAGCGGGCCGCCCGCGACGGCATCGGCAATGGTCCCCTCCGGCGCGGTCATGGCGACGTCGACGGTGCGGTCGCGCAGCGCGGCGGTGGTCCCCTCGGTGGTGCCGAGGATCACGCTGGTGACGCCGACGCCGTGGCGCTCCAGGATGCCCTCGTGCTCGGCGACCCACAGCGCGACGCCGACATAGGCCGGCGCGACGTGGCCGATGATGATCTCCCGCACGGCGACCACCCTCGCTTCGGAGTTTCGGAGCCTGGCTCCGTTGCCATCCGTTCCGTTGACAAGCCAGAAGTGCCCTGCGATCGTTCAACCTCGTAGCGAACCACGATGCAAGCGGGTTGTCCCGCATTCTAGAACATCAGGAGGGGCAAACGTGACCAAGCAGGCCGGATCAAGCAGCGGCCCCGCTCCGGTGATGAGCCGGGAAGAGTGGCAGATGCACCCCGCCGGCCGGACCGGCCTCCAGTTCTACGACCTGAGCCACACCTTCGGGCCCAACGCCCCCCTGTGGCCGTACTTCGAGGACGTGAAGATCGAGCGGCTCCACTACCACGCCAAGTCAGGGGTGCTGTCGCAGCGGATCAGCACGGTGATGCACTGCACCACCCACCTGGACGCCCCCGCCCACGTGGTCGAGGGAACCCCCTACACCGACGAGGTGCCGCTGGAGCAGTTCTTCGGCACCGGCGTGGCCGTCTCGATCCCCAAGAAGCAGTGGGAGGTCATCACTCCGGAGGACCTGGAGGCGGCCCGCCCCGAGATCCGCCCCGGCGACTTCGTGATCATCAACACCGGCTGGCACCACTACTACGCCGACAGCCGCAAGTACTTCATCTACTCCCCCGGCCTCTACAAGGAAGCCGGGATCTGGCTGCGGGAGCGCGGCGTCAAGGCGGTCGGGGTGGACCAGCAGGCGCTCGACCACCCGCTGGCGACCGCGATCGGCTGGCACCCGGAGGCGCCGAGCGCCCCGCTCGCCCCCTGGGCGCT
>DASWDC010000136.1:0-13200 GCA_036395655.1 Actinomycetota bacterium
GCGGAGTGTGCGCCCTTGGAACGGGACCTGCAGGGCGGCACGCTCGGACGGGGTGAACGACCCCTGGGGCGCCTTGGCGCAGGGCTTCGTGTTCCCGCCGGCCTGGCTGAGGGGCTGCTGGCCACGCTGCACCACCGCGGGCAGGGCGGTAAAGCCGTCCACCACCGCGACCTCGGCGTCGCTGCCGGTGGCGAACGCCAGCGCTGCGGCGGCGGCCTGGGCTGGCCTGCCAGGAGCGCCGGCCGAGCCCGACCCGGCCGAGCCGGCCCCCGTGGCACCGGCACCAGAACCACATCCGGCCACGGCCATGGCCAGCGTGAGCGCCCCGCTGAGGGCGAGCACGAGTCCTCGCATCAGTGCGCCTCCTCCTCGTCCTGCTCCCTGTCCCTGCCGGGTCGGCTGGTTCCTCCCAATCTTCGTAGGTGTCCCAGATTCCGTCCGTCAAACAACTAGATGTGCTCAGAAGACCGTTTAATTCTGATCAGCGTATAATTCCTTCCTTGGAATGATTCCAGAACTGTGGTAGGGTCGCCGCCATGACACCGACGCCTGTTGACGACGCCGCCCGGCTGCGGGCCGCCGGGTTGCGGGTCACCGCGCCGCGGCTGGCGGTGATCGCGGCGGTGCGGGCGGGTGACCACGCGCCGGTCGACGAGATCGCGGCCAGGGCGCGCGACCGGGTCGGCAGCGTCTCCACCCAGGCGGTCTACGACGTGCTCCGAGCGCTCGACGGAGCTGGGCTGGTCCGCCGGGTGGAGCTGTTCGGCAGCCCGGCACGCTACGAGGCCCGGGTCGGCGACAACCACCACCACCTCGTCTGCCGCGCCTGCGGGGCGATCAACGACGTGGACTGCGCCGTCGGGCACGCGCCCTGCCTGGAGCCCGCCAACGACGCCGGCTACCTGGTGCAGGAGGCGGACGTCACCTACATGGGGATCTGCCCCACCTGCCGGACCACTTCTTCCCCGACTTCCCACGGCACGGAGGCGAGCGCATGAGCGAGCGCATGAGCGACCGCAGTGAACGCAGCGACGGGCAGCGGCCACCGGCGACCACCACCGATGCCGGGATCCCAGCGCCCAGCGACGAGCACTCCCTGACGGTCGGCCCCAGCGGGCCGATCCTGCTGCACGACCACTACCTGATCCAGAAGATGGCGCAGTTCAACCGCGAGCGCGTCCCCGAGCGCGTCGTCCACGCCAAAGGCGGCGGCGCGCACGGCTTCTTCGAGCTGACCGAGGACGCGAGCCAGTGGTGCAAGGCAGACTTCCTGGCCCGCAGGGGCACCCGCACGCCCGTGTTCGTACGCTTCTCGACCGTGGCGGGCGAGCTGGGTTCGGCCGACACCGTCCGCGACCCGCGCGGCTTCGCCATCAAGTTCTATACCAACGAGGGCAACTACGACCTGGTCGGCAACAACACCCCGATCTTCTTCGTGCGCGACCCGCAGAAGTTCCAGGACTTCATCCACTCGCAGAAGCGCCGCCCCGACACCAACACCCGCGACCACAACATGCAGTGGGACTTCTGGACCCTGTCACCGGAGTCCGCCCACCAGGTGACCTTCCTGATGTCCGACCGGGGCACTCCCCGGACCTGGCGGCACATGCATGGCTTCTCCAGCCACACCTTCCTGTGGGTCAACGCGGGCGGCGAGAAATTCTGGGTGAAGTACCACTTCAAGTCCGACCAGGGCATCGAGAACTTCACCGACGCCCAGGCCAAGGCGATGACCGCCCAGGACCCCGACTTCCACCTGCGCGACCTGTACCAGGCGATCAAACATGGCGACCACCCCTCGTGGACGCTGCAGATGCAGATCATGCCGTTCGACGACGCCTGGGACTACCGCTTCAACCCCTTCGAGCTGACCAAGGTCTGGCCGCACGGCGACTACCCACCGGTCCCGATCGGCCGCCTGGTGCTCGACCGCAATCCTGAGAACTATTTCGCCGAGGTCGAGCAGGCAGCTTTCGAGCCGGCCAACATGGTCAGTGGCATCGGCCCGAGCCCCGACCGGATGCTGCTCGGCCGGCTGTTCAGCTACCCCGACACCCACCGCCACCGGATTGGCACCAACTACCTGCAGCTGCCCATCAACCAGCCGAAGTCGCCCGTCCACAGCTACAACAAGGACGGCGCCATGCGCTTCCGCCACAACGGCGACCAGCCGGTCTACGCGCCGAACTCCTACGGCGGCCCCCAGGCCGACCCCCGCCACGAAGAGCCGGGCTGGCACGCCAGCGGCGACCTCGGCCGCTGCGCCACCGAACCCCACCGCGAGGACGACGACTTCGTCCAGCCAGGCACCCTCTACCGCCAGGTCCTCTCCGACCTCGACCGCGACCACCTGGTCACCAACATCGCCACCCACCTCCGCCAGGGCGTCGAGGCCGACATCCAGCGCCACGCCATCGAATACTGGCGCCGCGTCGACCCCGACCTCGGCGCCCGCGTCGCAAAACTCCTCGGCAACGGCGGCTGAGCCCGCCTGCCTACCCCTGCCTGGTCGGCAGGCCGGCGGTGGCCCAGGCTTTGAAGCCGCCGGTCAGGTCGGTGGCGCGGTAAAGGCCGAGGTCCTGGAGAGAGGCGGCGGCGAGGCTGGAGGTGTAGCCCTCCGAGCACATGACGATCACCTGGAGGTCGTAGCCGTCGGCTTGGGGGATGCGGGCGCTGCTGGCTGGGTCGAGGCGCCATTCCAGGACGTTGCGTTCGATCACCAAGGCGCCGGGGACCTCGCCCTCGGCCTGGCGCTGGGCGGCGGGACGGATGTCGACCAGCAGGGCACCGGCCTCCACCGCCTCGGCGGTCTCGGCGGGGTCGAGGCGGACCAGCCGCGAGCGGGCCTGGGCGAGCAGCTGGTTGATGGTGTGGCCGTGGAAACGCAGCGGCAGCGACGGCGGCGAGTAGGCGTGCACGCTGGTCGCCACCGCTCCGGCCGCGCCGAGGTTGCGGCTGGCGTTGGCGACCGAATGGATCCAGCGGGGCCCGAACCAGGTGGCTGACCCGGCTCGGTGAACGGTGCGCACCCCCTCGGCGGACTCCTGCAGCGCACCCTCCACCACCGTGAACGCGCCCCAGGCGCCGCCGTGGTCATGGATCCGCACCCCCTGGCCGGGGGCCCAGCCGAGCACCCAGACCTCGATGCTGGCGGTCCGCAGCAGCCGCTCGTAGAAGCGTTGGTGCGGGTCGTGGCGCACGACCGGCCGCCACAGCTCCTCCAGTGCGGCCACCTGGCGGGCGGCATCGACGAGCAGCTCGGCGTCGAGCGTGTCGTCGCCGTCGAGCGGCGTTCGCTCGAAGGAACCGCGGGCCGGCTCCAGCCGGGGATGCAGGAACATACGAAGAAACCTCCAGGCAGAGTGAAACGTTCGGAGCGTGGGACAGGATCGCTGACGTCAGCGATGGCGGGGACACGCGCACGACACGACGCGCCCGAAGTCAAGCGCGCGGTCGCGGGTCAACCAGCCAGTGGCCCATGTGCTCATGCCAGGAAGATTCCAGGCGTTGGCGCTTATTGTCAAGTTGCTTGGTAGAAAATGGTGCGCAGAGCCGTTGACAGGGTGTCCGGATTGCGGCACCGTCGGGACATGGCCACGAGGACGGCACGGACCGCGCACCCCTACGACGACACCGCCGTGGTCGACGCCCGCGCTCCCCGCTTCCTGCAGGGAACCGTCGGCGTGCTCGCCGCGGTCGCGCTGCTGACCGGGTGGTGGTGGCTGTTCGGGCTGCTGGCGCTGCAGCTGATCGCCGGCCTGGTCTTGGGGCGGCGCTGGTGCCTGCCGTGCGTGTTCTACTTCGAGGTGGTCCAGCCCCGCATCGGCGAGGGCAGGGTCGAGGACGGCCGCCCGCCCCGGTTCGCCAACATGCTCGGCGCCGGGATGCTGTCAGCGACCTTCCTGGCCGACCTCGCCGGCCTGCGCGTGGTCGGGACGGTCCTCGGCGTGATCGTCATGCTGCTCGCCCTGCTCGCCGCCACCACCGGGCTCTGCGTCGGCTGCGAGCTGTACCGCCTGCTCGCCCGCTTCCGCGGCATCCACCCCGGCACGGTCGGCGCGATCGACCTGGCCGCGCTGCCCTCCGAGGACCTGGTGAACGGCGACACCGTCGTCCAGTTCACCCACCCGCTCTGCGCCGACTGCCACGAGCTGGAACAGCGCCTCGCCGCCGGCCCCCGCCCGCTGGTCCTGGTCGACGTGTCGCAGCGACCCGATCTGGCCCGCCGCTACCACGTCACGGTGGTCCCCACCGCCTTCGCGGTCGCCCCCGACGGCACCGTCCTGGAACGCCTCACCTGACCCCCCAAACCACACTCGACACCTCCCCAGGGGTGCACTGCGACCCATAGCCCCACGAGCCCCCCCGGACCACACTCGACACTTTTCCTAGGGGTGAGCTGCGAGCCTGCGCCGCATGGACCACCATCGGCCCGGACGAGGTCCCGCTCACGCGACCTAGTTCCGTAGCACTGAGCGGGACCTCGTCCGGGCCAACCCCGCCGCGGCGCAGGCTCGCACCCGGGGTATCCTTACCCCGCTTGGCGCTCGGGGAGAGATGGGAGCAGCGGCAGGAAGCGCTCGCGGATGACGTTGTAGGAGAAGGCGCCGCGGCAGACCTCGTAGTTGTGGTCGGTGATCTCCTGCCAGGCGTCCCGGTTCTCCAGGCAGGCGGCGGCCTCTTTGACCGCCTCGGGGGTGACCACGCAGTCCTCGATCTCGACGCAGCGCAGCCCGGTTGGAGCGATGTCGCGCACGTAGACCGGGTAGCGGTTGACCAGCACCGGGCAGCGGTAGAAGAGCGCCTCCAGCAGGGCGTTGCCGAACCCCTCGATCAGGCTCGGGTAGGCGACCAGGTTGGCGGCGGCGTAGGCGTCGGCGAGGAGGGGGCGCTCGGAGGCGTCGGCCGGCTCGGCCCTGGTCGGGACGAAGCGCAGGTCGACCTGGAGGCGGTCGGCCTCGGCGCGCAGGAAGCGGCCGTAGTCGGGACCCTCGTCGCCGTCGTCGTGGGTGACGACCACCTTGACGGCGGGATCGGCCAGCTCGTGGGCGAGCCGCAGCGTGGTCTCGATGCTCTTGCGGGGGACCACCCGGGTTGGCTGCAGCAGCACCAGGTCGCGCGCGTCGAGGCCGGCGGCCCTGCGGAAGGCGGCGCCGTCGGGGGAGGTGAGGGGGCCACGCTCGAAGTCCATGACGTTCGGCAGCACGGTGGCGTCCAGGCCGCGGCGGCGGCGCAGCTCCTGCTTGGCGTAGGACTGGATCACCATGTGGCGCAGGTTGCGCAGCGCCGGCGGGAAGTTGGTGTGGAGCAGGTGGGGGTCGTGGCCCTTGCTGAAGCGGTCGCGCTCCCAGCCGAAGTCGTGGTGGTGGCCGACGGCCGGCAGGCCGGTCTCGCTGAGCACCTCCGTCAGCGCCACCCCGAGGGGGAGCTGCATCGGCAGGCAGAGCACGTTCTGGGCGACCACCGCGTCCACCTCGAAGTCGGTGAGGAACTGGCGCAGGGCCTTCTTGAGCTTCCAGGTGAGCGCCCGCAGCGTCCGCATCATCCGCGGCGGGGTGGGTTCGCCGCGGAAGAAGGCGGCCTCCAGGCGGCGGTTGATGGGGTGCTCGAAGTGCGCCAGCGGGCAGGTGATGCCTGGCCGGAAGCGCTTGCCGAGCTCACCGGCGAACCAGACAACCTGGTGACCCTCGCTCTCGAGGACCTCGGCGAGCTTGGCCGTCTCCAGGCTCACCCCGTCGGTCCCTGCGAATCGTGTCGACACCATGCCGACGTTCATCGTTCTCCTCACGATCGTTGCCAGACGTTGTCCCCGGTCCAAGACGCGTCAAGGCTTGCCGGTGATGCATCGCCCCAGACGGTCATTCGGTCATTCACAACCAGAAAGTAAGGAGCCTAATCGCATCTGGCTGTCGTTCTCTTGATTCATCCGCTGTATCCGTGCTCGGGAGAGATGCCTGGTCAATTCCGGCCACATCACATGCGGCCAGGTAGTTGGAACCCCGCACGGCCGTGAATACCTGCGGGGAATGACTGAGGGGAGCGCCCGCACTACGGACACTCCCCACTCGACCACTGAAGCTCGCGTCACACTAGAGCATCACGATAAATAAGACAAGATCTTCGGGATACTCGATTCAGCCTGCTGCTCTGCCGTGCCAGGCCGGGGAGGTCCTCCTCCGCCAGGGCGCCGCTGGCGGCCCGTGCCAGGGCCTGCTCGGCACGCTGGCGGCGGCGGCGCAGGCTGTGGGCGCCCAGCCCGGCGCCGGCGCCGAGCTGCTGGCAGGGCACGTCGGCGATGCGGCTCTGGCCGATCAGGCTCGCCTGCGCCAGGGTCAGGTGCCCGTCCGAGACCGCCCAGGCCAGCAGGCCGAGCAGCGCCTCGGCCGGCGACGGGTCCGGCGCCGGCGCGGGTGGCATGGCCGCTTCGCCGAGGGCTGCCAGCGCCTCCAGCGACACCTCCCGTAGCGGGCGCTGCGTCGCAGTCGCACGGGCGCTGGGGTTGGCGCGCAGGAGCCGCTGCTGGGTGTCGGCGAGCAGGTTGGCGGCGATGCGGGCGGGGCGCCGCTGGATCGGGTAGTCACGGATCTGCTCGTACAGGCAGGCGGTGACCGCCGCCGCCCGCTCCGCCGGGTCGCCGAGCCAGGCCAGCCGTCGGGCGAGCGCCTTGACGCCGGGCAGCAGCATCTGCAGCAGGGTCCTGGCGGCCAGGGGGTCGGGGAATTCAGCGTCGGCGGCGAAGGACGCCAGGGCGGCGAGGATCTGGTCGCTCTGGGCGGGGTCGCCGCGCTGCTCGGTCGCCTGGAGCAGGTCGGTGAGGGCGTGTTGGGGGGCGAGCGCGGGCTGGTGATGCCAGCGGGCGGGCAGCGGGTTCGGGGCCAGGGTGGTGGCCCATTCGGCGTCCAGCAACGCGAACACCGTCGGGCTCGGCACAGGACCGGGCATGGCTGGGGGTCCTTTCGGGCGGGGGCGGTTGGCCCACCCTCGCCCGTCCGGCTTGCCGCGCATCCGACAGCGCGCCTGTCAACGCGCGGATTGATCGAAGGTTTTCCCAGGTCAGCCCTTCAGACAGCGACCTGTATGGTGACCCGGCCCTGTCAGTTCAAGTGTCAGCTCCGGTGTCGGCCGCTGGTCGGCTCAGGCTGCCGGTACGCGGGAGCGGACCGAGGCGACCGCCGCCCTGGCGCCCTCCAGGATGAAGCCGCTGTCGGAGCCGACGCCGACGAAGCGGAAGCCGTCCTCCAGCGCCTGCGGCACGGCGGCCGGGCCGGGGAGCAGGATGCCGGTGGCCTTGCCGGCCGTGTCGCAGGCGCGGCGCACCTCCGCGACGGCGCGGCGGAACTCCGGGTGGCTGGTCTGGCCCATGATGCCGAGCGACAGGGAGAGGTCGCGGGGCCCGATGAAGAGCACGTCGATGCCGTCCACGGCGGCGATCTCGGCGGCGGCGGCGACCCCGGCCGGGCTCTCGATCTGCACGATCCCGGCGACCCGCTCGGGCGCGGTGTCGACGTAGTCGGCGCGGGTGGCGAAGGCGCCGAAGCGGTTGCCGGCGGCCACGCCCCGGTCCCCGAGCGGCGGGAAACGCAGGTGCGCGGCGATCTCCTTGGCCTCGGCGGCGCTCTCGACCCGTGGGACCATGATCCCTTCGGCGTCCATGTCGAGCACCCGGCCGATGCGCTGCCGCGCCGGCCCTTCGACCCGCACGACCGGGTGGGCGCCGGTATTCTCGGCGGCGAGCAGGCTGGCGAGCAGGTTGGCCTCTCCCCCGAGGCCGTGCTCCAGGTCGAGCAGCAGCCAGTCGAACCCAGCCAGCCCGCAGACCTCGACCGCCAGCGGCGACCCGAGGTTCAGGAAGGTGCCGACCACCGTCTCGCCGGCCCGCAGGCGTGCTTTGAGCCCTGGTTCCTTTCGCATGGACAACTCCTCACAAATCGGCTTCCTCAAGCGGAAGCCTACAAGTAGCTCCGCTGCAACCGGGCGCGGTCGGCCTCGTACGCGGCACGCAGCCGCTGCGTGGCCGGCTCACCGGACACCTCGGCGGGCGCCACGTCCCACCACGCCCCCGAGGGCGGCAGGTCATGATGCGGGACGGTCTCGACCACGAGCACCGACGGCCCGTCGTGGCCGCGCGCCTCCCGCAGGGCCGCCCGCAGCTCGTCGGTGCCGTCCACGTGCCAGGCGCGCGCGCCCAGCCCGCGCGCCACCGCCGCCAGGTCAAGCGGGAGGTAGTCGCCCTCCAGTTGGCCGCCCCCATCCCTCGGGCCCTTGCGGGCGCGGAACTCGTTGCCGAACGGGACCCCGACCCGGTTCATCTGCAGGCGGCGGATGCACTGGAAGCCGTGGTTCTCGCTGATCACGATGGTCACGTCCAGGCCCTCCTGGACGGCGGTGACCAGCTCGGACGGCTGCATCAGGAAGGTCCCGTCGCCAATCAGCCCGACCACCTGGCCGCGGCTGTCCGGCCGCGCCAGGCGAACCCCGAGGGTGGCGGGCAGCTCGTAGCCCATGCAGGAGTAGCCGAACTCCAGCTGGCAGTCCCGCCCGCCGGTGGCGTCCCAGACCTTGAGCAGGTCCCCGGGCGGGCCGCCCGCGGCGGTCAGGATCACGTCGCCGGGCTCGGCCTCCTCCTGGAGGACGCCGATCAGCTGGGCCTGGGTGAGCGTCGGGTCCGCTCCGTCGGCGGGAGGGGCCAGCGCGGCGGCCCGCTCGACCTGCCAGGCGCCGGTCAGCGCCTCGACCTCGTGCCGCAGCTCCTTGTGATCGGTGGTGGTGCGGCCGGTCGCGGCGAGCGCCTCGCGCAGCGCGCGCAGCGCCTCGCGGGCGTCGGCGACGATCGCGATGGCGCCCTGCTTGGCGGCGTCGTGGGCGCTCACGTTGATGCCGATGAAGCGGACCTCCGGATGCTGGAACAGCGACTGGGAGGCGGTGATGAAGTCGGTCAGGCGGGTGCCGGCGCACACCACGACGTCGGCGCCGGCGGCGTAGCGGTTGGCGGCCGGGTTACCCTCCAGCCCGAGGCCGCCAAGCGCCCACCAGGCCGGGTCGGTGACGGCGCCCTTGCCGCCGAAGGTCTCGGCGACCGGAATCTCCGCCGCCTCGGCGAGGGCGGCCAGCTCGGCCTCGGCCTCGCTGTAGCGGACCCCGCCGCCGGCGATCAGCAGTGGGCGCCTGGCGGCGGCGAGCAGCTCGGCGGCCGCGGCGATCGGGCCGGGCTCCGGGCGGGGGCGGGCCACCGGCCAGGTGCGGGGGGCGAACAGCGCCTCGGGGTAGTCGTAGGCCTCGGCCTGCACGTCCTGGGGCAGGGCGAGGACCACCGCGCCGGTCTCGCTGGGGCTGGTGAGCACGCGCATCGCCTCGGGCAGGGTGACGATCAGCTGCTCGGGCCGCACGATCCGGTCGAAGAAACGGGCGACCGGGCGGAAGCAGTCGTTGACGCTAAGATCGGCGGCCAATGGATGTTCCAGCTGCTGCAGCACCGGGCCCTGCCGGCGGCTGGCGTACAGGTCGCCGGGGAGCAGCAGCACCGGCAGGCGGCTGATGGTGGCCAGGGCCGCGCCGGTGACCATGTTGGTCGCCCCCGGCCCGATCGAGGAGGTGCACGCCAGCGTGGCGAGCCGGCGGCGCTCCTTGGCGAAGGCGGCGGCCAGGTGGACCATCGACTGCTCGTTGCGCGCCTGCAGGTAGGGCAGGGTGGCACCATCCTGGTCGAGCGCCTGCCCGAGCCCGGCGACGTTGCCGTGCCCGAAGATCCCGAGCATCGCCGGCACCAGCCGCCTGCTGGCGCCGTCACGCTCGCTGAACTGCAGCGACAGGAAGCGGACCAGCGCCTGCGCGGCGGTGAGCCGCACGGTCCGGGTGTCCATCACGAACCCTCCAAACCACCGCTAGCGGGTGACCAGGCTCATCTCGAAGGAGTAGCGCTCGGCGGGGTAGGCGTGCGAGCCGTACTCGACCGGCCGCCCGGCGTCGTCGTAGGCGGTGCGCCGCATGGTCAGGACCGGCGCGCCGCTGCCAAGCTCCAGCAGCCGGGCCTCGCGGGCGTCGGCGCGGCGCGCGCCGATGATCTGGTTGGCGAGGTGGAGGCGCACGCCGCGGCCGCGCAGCAGCCCATAGAGGCCGCTGCGCTCCAGGTCGTCGCGGCTGAGCTGCGGCAGCACGCCGGCCGGCAGGAAGTTGACCATCAGGGCGATCGGCCGCTCCCCGGCGAGGCGCAGGCGCTCGAAGCGCAGCACCGCCGTCCCCTCCGCGAGGCAGAGCGCCTCGACCGCCTGCGACGGGCAGGGGACCGTCTCGAAGGCGAGCACCCGGGTGGTCGGCCGCTGGCCGCTCTGGTGCAGGTCGTCGTACAGGCTGCTGAGGGCGATCGGGCGCTTGACCTGCACCGGCGCGACCAGGGTGCCGATCCCCCGGCGCTTGATCAGCAGGCCCTTGTCGGCCAGGTGGCTGATGGCGTTGCGCACCGTCGGGCGGCTGACGCCCAGCTCCTCGGCCAGCGTCAGCTCGTTGTGCAGGTGGGTGCCCGGCGGGAAGCGGCCCGCCTCGATCTCCGCCTCGATCCGCTGGGCGACCTGGTAGTACAACGGCACTGGACTGGAACGGTCGACAGCCTCGTCCAGACCCTCAGGTTGGGTCATGCACGCACCGTCCTGATTGCCGGAGGCACGGTCGTTATGACATCCTTTCATCATTACCTAGGCGGCCGCAGCTCCAATGTTGCCCTGTCCGCCCAACCGGCACAAGCCCGATCTCGTGGTCCCCGCCGGCCGAGCGTGCAGGCGAGCGGAGCAGCGCCGTCCACGGGAGGCTGGTGGAGGCGGAGGCGGGAGGTGCGCCATCGAGCCGTTCGAGGTCGTCACCATGGGACGGGTCGGGGTGGACCTCTACCCGGAGCAGATCGGCGTGCCGCTCGCCGAGGTCCGCACCTTCGCCAAGTCGCTCGGCGGCAGCGCCACCAACGTCGCGGTCGCTGCAGCCCGCCTTGGCCACCGCAGCGCGGTCATCACCAAGGTCGGCGACGACCCCTTCGGCCCCTACGTGCGCCAGGCGCTGGCCGGCTTCGGCGTCGATCCCCGCTGGGTCGGCACCGACCCGGACCCGTGGCTGCGGACCCCGGTGGTGTTCTGCGAGATCTTCCCGCCCGACCACTTCCCGCTCCTGTTCTACCGCCAGCCCAGGGCGCCGGACATGAACCTCGCGCCCGACGACCTGGACCTCGGCGCGGTCGCCGCCGCCCGGCTGTTCTGGACCACCGGCACCGGCCTGTCCGACGAGCCGAGCCGCGGCACCACCCTCGCCGCCCTCGCCGCCCGGCCCCGCGGCGGGGACGCGGGCGGTCCGGTCACCGTCCACGACCTGGACCACCGCCCGTCGCTGTGGCGCGACGAGGCCGCCGCCGGGCCGCTCGCCCGCGAGGCGCTCGGCCATGCCAGCGTCGCGGTCGGCAACCTGAGCGAAGTGGCGGTCGCGGTCGGCCCGCGCGAACCCGACGACGCCGCCAAGGCCCTGCTCGACCTCGGCGTCGACTTCGCGGTCATCAAGCTCGGCCCGCGGGGGGTTCTCGGCATGACCCGCGACGGCGCCGTGCGGGTCCCCCCGGTCCCGGTCGAGGTGGTCTGCGGCCTCGGCGCCGGCGACGCCTTCGGCGGCGCCCTCTGCCACGGCCTGCTCGCCGGCTGGGGCCCCGAGCGCACCCTCCGCTTCGCCAACGCGGCGGGCGCGATCGTCGCCTCCCGCCTCGCCTGCGCCGACGCCATGCCAACCGTCTCCGAGGTGGAGGGCGCCCTCCGATGACCCACAAGCTCTACCTGCCCGCCGGGTCCGCCACCGGGGACGCGCCCGGGGAGGCCGTGGTGATCACCCCTGAGCGCGCCGGCTGGACCTGGTCCGGGCTGCGGGTGCTGGAACTGGGCCCCGGCGAGGCGCGCACCCTCGCCACCGGCGGCACCGAGCTGGCCGTGCTCCCGCTCGCGGGCGCCTGCGTGGTCGAATGCGAAGGCCGCCGCTTCGAGCTGCACGGCCGCGAGCACGTCTTCGCCGGGGTGAGCGACTTCGCCTACCTGCCGATCGACGCGGAGGCGCGCCTGCGCAGCGCCCACGGGGGGCGGTTCGCGCTCCCCACCGCCGTCGCGACCCGCCGCCTCGACCCGGCCTACGGCCCGGCCGCCGGGGTCCCGGTGGAGCTGCGCGGCGCCGGCCAGGCAAGCCGCCAGCTCAACAACTTCCTGGAGCCGTCGGCGTTCCCGGCTGACAAGCTGGTCGCCGTCGAGGTCCTCACCCCTGCGGGCAACTGGTCCTCCTACCCGCCCCACAAGCACGACCAGTGCCGCCTCCCCGAGGAGGCCCAGCTCGAAGAGATCTACTACTTCGAGGTGGCCCGCACCGGCCAGGCCCCCAGCCGCGACGGCTTCGGCCTGCACCGCCTCTACACCACCGACGGCGAGATCGACCTCACCGAGCAGGTCCGCAGCGGCGACGCCATCCTGATCCCCCGCGGCTACCACGGCCCCTCGGTCGCCGCCCCCGGCTACGACCTCTACTACCTCAACGTCCTCGCTGGCCCCGCCGACCAGCGCACCATGGCCTTCTGCGACGACCCCGCCCACACCTGGGTCCGAGGCACCTGGGCGACCCAGGCGGTCGACCCCCGCCTCCCCATGACCGGGGCTCGACGGCGCTTCCTCGCCGCGGGTGCCGGCAACAGCGGACGGTCTGACATCTCCCAGCGAATCGAGGAGATTCTTCGAGGGGAGGCGACCGCTCCTGGTGACGACTCAGCCTGAACGGCGCAGCAACGGGAGCAGAACAGCTCGCCAGTCTGGACGACGTGCGGAGACTCCGCTCTCATCCAGCAGCATCCAGACGATGTCAGCCAGGCTGACGATGCCGGTGGGTGCGACTAACCCTACCACGCTCATACCCGACAAAACAGGCTGTCTCATGGAGAGAGCGCAATGATGGCACCGGCTGGGTCGGTGAGGCGGTAGAGCCCGGAGCCGGCCGGGAGGGTGAGGAGGCTGGAGCGGACCGGCCGGATTGAGGCTTCAGGGGTGATGAGGTTGGCGCCAGAGGCGTCAACGATCATGAGTTGGCCGCCGTAGCGCATGATGACCGGGCCTGTGGGAGTCGCGGAGATGGCGACCCGGCCGGCTGCGAGGGCTTCGAGCACCTCGAATAAGCCGTGACCCTCAACCTGAGAGTAAGGAT
>DASWDC010000137.1:0-4555 GCA_036395655.1 Actinomycetota bacterium
TCCGTTCGCTGACCTGCTGCACCGCCTGGTCGAGGCTGCGCTGCGCCTGCCCGGCAAAGGCCTTCGCGTCATCGAGGAACGCCATTGGGTCCTCCTTCTCCTTCATCATGAGGCTCGGGTTCATGAGGCTCGGGGTCAGCCTGGACCTCAGGGTCACGGTCAGGCTCAGGATGCAGTACCCGTTCCATGCGCGGCGCACGCTCGCCACGGCTCCAGGGGGCTGGCCGCCGCGCCCGCCGCCCTCCCGGTGGAAGGATCGAGATGGGCGGGTCGACGGCTCCTCCTTCGCCGCCGGCCCCGGCGCCGGCGCCGGGGCGCGCGGCGGCCGCCGCGGCCTCGGCCGCCGCTCCCGCCGCCTCCAGCAGCGCCAGGCCCTCCCCGGTCAGCCTGGCGACGCTCAGCGGCCCGCCGCCCAGCACCGCGGTCAGCAACGCGCCCGCGCCAGCTCCAGGCGTGTCGGAGCGGGCCTGGGGGGTCTCCACCCGGACGCCGTCCTGGACGGCGACCAGGCGGGCGTGATCCACGTCGAGGCTGCCGCCGTAGCGGGCGAGGTCGAGCGCCAGCAGGCTGCCACGGCCGCAGACGAAGGCGGTGCCGCGCCCGCCGAGCCGCTCGAACCCGGCGGCTGGCCGCTCGCCGAGGGCGAAGCCGACCCCGGCCTCGGCGGCGACCAGCGCCCCGGACGCCACCAGCCACCCCCGCCCGCCCTCCAGCCGCAACGCCCGGATCGCTCCGGCCCCAGGGCGACGGCTGGCGAAGGCGACCAGCCCGCTGCCGCCGTCGGGCACCGAGAAGCTCGGCAGCGCCGCCGCCTGCCCGGCGAGGCGGCGCATCCCGGCGGTCACCGCCGTGGCCAGCGCCCGGTCCAGCAGCCCCACGCCGCCACCCGCCCCGGCGCCCGCGCCCGCGCCGATCACGCGGGTCTGCACCTGCACGTTCGGGGTTTTCCACAGGAACGCACCCGGCTGGCACCAAACCATCGCACCAGGTTCGAGCTGGACCACCACGACCTGCGCGCCGCCGCCAACCAGCTTGTGCGCCACCATGGCGCGCCTCCCGTCCCGTTCGGTTCCCCTTCGACGCTACCTTCCACCTGCGGGTTCGGCAACGGACACCAGGCGGCGAATCAGGCGCCGCCGGCGGAGGGAGGCGCCCGGTTCCGCTACTGTTCCTGGCATGCAAGACGCCAGTCCGGCCATGCCGCACATGCCGCACCTGGGCGCCGGCGAGGCGGCGACGCCGCTGCCGATCGCCGGTCCGGAGCTGCGCGGCGCCGACGGGCGGCTGGCGTCGTGGATCTTCGACCTTCCCGTGACCGAGTTGCGGGCCGGGTACCGGTCGGCCGTCTACTTCGACCGCACCCGGCGCATCCTCGCGGCCGAGGATGACGACACCGAGGTCACCATGCAGGTGTTCCAGCGCGGCGACGGGGTGGTCGCCTGCGGCATCGACGAGGCGATCGCGGTGCTCGCCCTCGGCGCCGGGGCGCCCACCGACCAGGCCGCCGCCGACCAGGCGTTCGCCGACTACCTGCACGCCCGCGACCGGGTGCGCCGCTCGCGGCTGGCTGGCGGCGCCGCCTACCTGGAGGCGGTCCGCGCGCAGGTCGAGGCCGAGGTCGCCTTCGACCGCCTCTGGCGGCCGGTCCAGAGCGATGAGCTGCGGCTGCGGGCGCTGCGCGACGGCGAGCGGGTCGCCGCCTGGGGGCCGGTGGTCGAGATCACCGGCCCCTACCGGCTGTTCGCCCACCTGGAGAGCGTCTATCTGGGCGTGCTGGCGCGCCGCACGCTGGTCGCCACCAACGTCAGCCGGGTGGTCGACGCGGCCGGCAAGAAGCCAGTGCTGTTCTTCGCCGACCGCTTCGACCATTGGGCCACCCAGGGCGGCGACGGCTACGCCGCCTTCGTGGGCGGCGCCCAGGGGGTCGCCACCGACGCCCAGGCCGCCTGGTGGGGGGAGCGCGGGCTTGGCACCATCCCGCACGCGCTGATCGCGACCTTCAACGGCAGCACCGTCGCCGCGGTCGCCGCCTTCGCCCGCCACATCCCGGACGTGCCGCTGATCGCGCTGGTCGACTTCGAGAACGACTCGGTCCGCACCTCGCTGGCGTGCGCCCGCGCGTTCGGCGAGCGGCTCTGGGGGGTGCGGCTCGACACCGCCCAGACAATGGTCGACCGCTCGCTGTGGCAGCAGCTGGGGGAGTTCACGCCGACGGGGGTCAACCCCCGGCTGGTGCGGAACGTGCGCGAGGCGCTCGATGCCGAGGGGTTCGGGCACGTCCGGGTGATCGTCTCCGGCGGCTTCAACGCCGAGCGGATCGCCGCCTTCGAGGCCGCGGGGGTCCCGGTCGACTCCTACGCGGTCGGGTCCTCGCTGCTCAAGGGCGACTGTGACTACACCGCTGACGTGGTCCTGCGGGAGGGCCAGCCGTGCGCCAAGGTGGGCCGCCACTACCGCCCGAATGACCAGCTCGAACCGGTTGATCTGGATATTCATGACGGAGGGCGCCCCGGAGCGGAATCGGGCGGCCCGGAAGCCGGTGTCACAGAGATTCGGTAGGGTGGACCCCGGGCATCCCCGAATCACGTCATCACCGTCGCCGGCATGTCGCTGGACCCCGGTCCCGATTTGGCGCTGACACGGCGAGGAGGACGCAGACGCATGCAGTTCCGCAACCTGGGAAGTGGCGGACCAGAACTCTCGGTTGTCGGGTTTGGCGCCTGGGCGATCGGCGGGCCCTGGCAGTACGGGTGGGGCCCGCAGGACGACGACGAGTCGCTCGCGGCGCTGCACCGCGCCTTCGACCTGGGGATCAACTGGGTTGACACCGCCGCGGTCTACGGGCTCGGCCACTCCGAGGAGGTCGTCGGCCAGGCGGTGCGCGAGCACGGCACCGACGTCTTCATCTTCACCAAGTGCGGGCTGAACTGGTACGGCCGCGCCGACCGGGAGCCCCAGAACGACCTACGGCCGGAATCGATCCGTTTCGAGCTGGAGCAGAGCCTCAAACGCCTCGGGACCGACCACGTCGACCTGTACCAGTTCCACTGGCCCGACACGGCCACCGGCACGCCGGTGGAGGAGTCCTGGGCGACCATGGCCGACCTGGTCGCCGAGGGCAAGGTCCGCTGGGCGGGGGTGTGCAACTTCGACGTCGAGCTGCTGGAGCGCTGCGAGCCGATCCGCCACGTCGATTCGCTGCAGCCGCCGCTCAGCCTGCTGGACCGCGCGGCGCTGCGCGACCTGCTGCCGTGGTGCGAACGCCACGGCAGCGGCGTGATCGCCTACAGCCCGATGGCCTCCGGCCTGCTCACCGGCGGCTTTGACGCCGAGCGGATGCGGGCGCTGGCCGCCGACGACTGGCGCCACCAAAACCCCGACTTCCAGGAGCCGCGCCTGGGCCGCAACCTCGCGCTGGTCGAGCGCCTCCAGCCGATCGCCGAACGCCACGGCACCACCGTCGCCGCGGTCTCGGTGGCCTGGGTGATCGACCAGCAGGGCAGCACCGGCGCGATCGTGGGCGCCCGCCGGCCCTCCCAGATCGACGGCTGGATCGCCGCCGGCACCCTGCGCCTCAGCGCCCAGGACCTGGACGAGATCGCCGCCGCGCTCCAGGTGACCGGCGCCGGCCAGGACTGAGGCCCTCCCAATCCAAAGAAAACGTGAGGGCCGCGGTGGCTCCGCGACCCTCACACGTCGTCCTCGCCTGAAAGGGCGACCAGATACAGCGTGGTTGCGTCGTCCCCACACCCGGGGTGGTAAACCTCCGGTTCCCCCCCAAAGACGGCCGCTCCGGTCGTGGCCCGCGCCGCGAGCCACCGGAGAAGTGGCCGGACCAGCCGCCCTGGGAGACGCTCCTGGGAACAGGCGGAGCGTTCTGCTGAAGCCTAGCCTAGGATGACTAGTCCCTCAAGTTCCAGCAGAATCAGGCACAAGCGCGTGGCCCTCGGGTGGCGGCTGTCTCGCCCTCCCGGGTGCCGCGCGCTACCGTGAATTTGGCCCGAGGCCGAGCAAGGAGCGACGCAGATGCGTAGAGCATCCCGGCTAGCGCAGCGCGTGTGGCGGACGACGAGCGGGGCGCGTCCATGAAAGCACCGCGCAAGACGAGCCCCAGTGCCGAGCGTCGCACCTACGTGCTTGACACCAACGTGCTGATCGCGGACCCGGAGGCGCCGTCGCGCTTCGATGAGCACGACGTGGTCATCCCGCTCACCGTGGTCGAGGAGCTGGACAAGCTCAAGACCCGCGTGGACGAGACGGGCGGGTCGGCGCGGCGGGCGATCCGGGTGCTCGAGGACCTGCGGGCGCAGGGCAACCTCTCGCAGGGGGTGGGGCTGCCCGGCGGCGGGTGCGTCTGGGTGGAGGTCAACCCGGCGGCCCGGCCGAGCCTCCCGGAGGGACTGGCCGCCGACACCGCCGACAACCGCATCCTCGCCACCACCGCCAACCTCGCCAAGGAGCTCGCCGGCGAGCGCCAGGTGGTGCTGGTCTCCAAGGACGCGAGCCTGCGCATCAAGGCCGAGGCGATCAAGCTCACCGCCGAGGAGTACCGCCA
>DASWDC010000138.1:0-8336 GCA_036395655.1 Actinomycetota bacterium
CCGACCAGTCCGGGATCCCCTACGCGGTGATGGGCGGGATCGCCGCCTCGGCGCTCGGCCGTGACCGCTGGACCCACGACGTCGACCTGATCGTCCGCGCCGAGGACGCCACTGACCTGCTGGAGCGCTACGCCGCCGACGGCTTCGCCACCGAGGAGCGCGACCAGGACTGGCTCTACAAGGCGTTTCGCCAGGGCGTCATGATCGACCTGATCTTCCAGGTAGCCACCGGCGCGGTCGAGGAGCCGATCACCCTCGACGAGGAGATGTGCCAGCGGGTCCGCCGGGTCGTCTTCCACGGCGTCGACATGCCGGTGCTGGCCCCCGAGGACCTGGCGGTGATCAAGGCGCTGGTGCACAAGGAGCACCGCGCCCGCCACTGGTTCGACGCCCTCGGGCTGCTCGCCGCCGGCGGGATCGACTGGACCTACCTGCTGCGCCGCGCCCGGCGGGGCCCGTGCCGGGTCCTCAGCCTGCTGCTCTACGCGCGCTCCGACGGCATCGAGGTCCCCAGCCATGCCATCAAGGCGCTGCTCGGCCAGGTGCCGCTCGACGGCGAGCGCGCGGCGGACGGCACCCCAGCCCCAGCCCCAGCCGCGGCGCCAGCCCTCACCGCGGCCCCGGCCGAGGCCGACCCGTACCTGGTCGCCCGGGTCCTCGACCGGCTCGCCCGCGACTCCCGCACCGCCGAGCTCGAAGTCGACGTGCGCCTCGAACAGGACGCGGTGGTGCTGACCGGCTGCGTCGCCACCCCCGAGCGCCAGGCCGCCCTGGACGAGGTCGTCCACACGGTGCTGCCCGGCCGCCCGGTCCGCAACCTCACCACCGCCGGACCGCCGCCCGCCGGCCCGAGGGTGGAGCGGCTGCCGTGATCAGGATCGCCGCGGTCGGCGACGTCCACGCCGGGGTCGACTCGACCGGCCGGCTCCGCCCCGGCTTCGAGGGCCTCGGCGACCAGGCCGACCTGCTGCTGCTCGCCGGCGACCTCACCCACCGCGGCCGGGCCGAGGAGGCCAAGGTTCTGGCCGACGAGCTGGACGGGCTCGGCGTGCCGGTCGTCGCCGTGCTCGGCAACCACGACTACCACTCCGACCAGCAGGACGAGGTCGCCCAGGTGCTCGCCGACAGCGGCACCCAGGTGCTGGAGGGCGACGCGATCACCATCCAGGTCGCCGGCCGCCGGCTCGGCATCGCCGGGACCAGGGGGTTCGGCGGCGGGTTCGCCGGCGCCTGCGCGAGCGACTTCGGCGAGCCGGAGATGAAGACCTTCACCCGTCTCACCAAGCGCCTCGCGGCCCAGCTGGAGGGAGCGCTCGCGGGCCTGCGCGACACCAGCGACTTCCGCGTGGTGCTGCTCCACTACGCCCCGGTCGCCGCCACTCTGGCCGGCGAGCCCTGCGAGATCCATGCCTTCCTCGGCAGCTACCTGCTCGCTGAGGCGGTCGACCGCGCCGGCGCCGACCTGGTCCTGCATGGCCACGCCCACCGTGGCAGCCGCGCCGGCACCACGCCCGGGGGCGTGCCGGTCCGCAACGTCGCGCAGCCGGTGATCGGGCGTGCCTATGAGGTCTTCTGCCTGGACGTGGACACGGCACCGTGAGCAACCCGAGCACCGCAAACCTTAGGAAAGTCTCATGAAAGACTTCTAGGCGCATCCCGGTCATCACGGTACGCTACGGGCACGCATTTTGGGACGGCCGGATGCCAGGAGGAGCCCATGCCCACCGCCGGTGCTCGCGCTCGAACCCGAATCCGACGACTGCACCCCCGCGCTCGATCTCGGCCTCGGCCTCTGCTGGGGGCGTTGGCAGCCGCGAGCAGCCTGGTGCTGTTGGCGGCCCTGCCCAGCGGCGCCAGCGCGGGCCCCGCCGCCTCCACCACGAAGGTGAACGTCGCCCGACAGCACGCCGAGCTGGCACGGCAGGCGTTCGTCGCGCGCACGGCCGCCCGCGCCCACCCGCACGCGGTGGCGCCCTCCCCGCAGGCGTCCCCGCTCGCCGGCACCGCCGCCGGGGCCGCCTTCAGCACCATCCGCGACGTCGAGCAGATCAGCCGCGACACCCTCCCGTCGATCCGCGGCGCCGAGCCCGACACCCAGACAGAGCCCGACGTCGCCATCGACCCGCGCAACCCCAAGGTCATCCTCACCGGCTTCCAGCAGGGCCGCTACAACGACGGCGGCTCGGTCGACCCGGGGTTCGCGACCTCGCAGGACGGCGGTCGCACCTGGGCGGACGGCAACCTGCCGAAGCTCACCATCGCGGTCGGGGGAGCGTGGGAGCGCGCCTCCGACATCGCGGCGGCCTTCGGCCCGGACGGGTCGGCCTATCTGCAGACGATCCCGTTCAACGTGACCAACTGCCGCAGCGGGATCGCCATCCAGCGCTCCACCAACGGCGGGCTCAGCTTCGGCCGGCCGGTGCTCACCGTCGACGACAACGACTGCAACATCTTCAACGACAAGAACTGGCTCACCGTCGACACCTTCCCCGCCAGCCCGCACTTCGGCCGGATCTACGCGGTCTGGTCGCGGTTCATCGCCACCAGCCCCACCACCACCGTCTCGCCCGCGACGATCAGCTGGTCGGACGACAAGGGCCGGACCTGGTCGCCGTTCCGCTTCATCTCAGCAGCCACTGACAGCACCGAGGGCGTCCTGCCACTCGTGCGGCCGGACGGGTCGCTCGCGGTGGTCTACGACCAGACCATCGGCACTCAGGACTTCGAGGTCTCCCAGACCTCCCACGACGGCGGCGCGACCTGGGGCCCGCAGGTCCGGATCGGCCAGTTCCTCGGCGCGTTCGTCCCCAACACCCGCAGCGGCGGCCTTCCCACCGCCACCGTCGACCCGGTCACCGGCGACCTCTACGCCGCCTGGGAGGACGCCCGCTTCAACCCCGCCGGACTCAACGACATCGTCCTGTCCCGCTCCGGGGACGGCGGCGCCACCTGGAGCCCGCCCCAGGCCGTCACCCCGCGGCAGGCCGGCGCTGACCGCTTCACCCCGGACGTCGCCGCCGCGGGCGGCGCCGTCCACCTGACCTACCGGACCCGCGGAGCGGGCGGCCACGCTGCCACGGTCACCGAGGACTACCTCGCCTCCAGCGACCGGGGCGTCACCTTCGGCGCCCAGCACGTGGTTGGCCCGCCAAGCGCGGTCCGCTGGGCCGCCCATGCCTCCGGCCTCCTCTTCTGGGGCGACTACATGGGCGTCGCCGCCACCCCCACCAAGGCCGCCCTGGTCTGGTGCGTCTCCTCCAACCCACCCGTCACTGGCGAGGCCTTCCACCAGACAACCTGGGGGGCGGTGGTGCTCCGGTAGGGGTTGGCGAACCGCGGCTCGGGCGCTCCGGCTCCGGCGAGATCGTCAGGCCGTGTGGGCCCAGATGAGGCAGTCGTGCCAGGTGTCCTGTGCTGGATCATCATGCTGCCAGGCGCGGCAGTGGCGCGGCAGGCGCTGCTGCGGGTGGTAGCCGCCCGGCGTGCGACCTGCAGCGACGCCAGGTTGTCAGGATCGATCTCCAGCCAGACCCGGGAAAGGCCTGCCGTGGTGTGCGCCCACAGCGTCAGGGCCTGGACGCTCCGCACAGCGATGCCGCGACGGCGCTGCTCTGGGCGCACCCAGTAGGCCAGCTCGGCGCTGCTGCTGTGGGGGCTGTCCGGCATGAGGCCGAGCGCGGCGACCAGCCGCGGGCCATCCAGCACTCCGAAGGAGACCTGCCGCGCCTGATCGGGGTCCCAGGCCCGCAAGGCCGACCACGCAGCTTCCAGCGAGTAGGGGCCGACGGGGCGGGGCCCCCATAGGGCAGGCGCTGTCTCTTCCCGGGTGGCCTCCGCCAGCAACGCCGCATCCTCATCCCGCACACTCAGGGTGCGCATGCGCAGCCCGCCCAGGTCGAGATCGACGAGTCGTTCCATGTCCGCCCCAGTGATCGTCGACTGCTCGGCGCCACTCTACGCGGCACGATCGATCTGGCCTCGCCTACGAGCTAACCCAAGCGCACCAGCGGCTGAGCGCCATGCTGCTGTTGGCGTACGGCTTGGTCATGGCCGCACACTGTACGGATCGCGCGCCTGGCAGGACTCGAACCTGCGACCAACTGCTTAGAAGGCAGCTGCTCTATCCGGCTGAGCTACAGGCGCCGGTGTGTTGCTTGGCTCTAACGCTACAACCACAACGACATCCGGCGCGGGCTGCCCGCGCCGGATGTCCGGATGTCCGGATGTCGAGGCGGTTATACCCCGATGGGTCGCAGGACCCTGGTGTCGGCGGTGGTGGTGCTGGCGGCGTTGGTGCGCTGCTTCATCAGTTCGAAGCCCTCGGCGCGGGTGGCGACGCTGGAGGCGGCGAGCCAGCGGAGCCACGGGGCGGAGACGAAGGCGGACTCCGTCTTGCCGTCGGGGTGCTGGATGCGCAGCCACATGCCCGTCTCAGTCAGCTCGACGCCGACGCCGTAGGCGGGGACCGGATCCGCGAGGGGGCTGAAGCGATGCAGTTCCGGGGTGGCTTCCGGGCGCCGGGTGAAGTTGAGCATGAGGCTGCTCCTTTCCTGGACTTCCCGCGCCGTCAACGCTTGACCACTGACGGTACGGCTGAGCTGTCCGTATAGTGCGACTTCAGCGCCACCAAGGCTGTCGGGAGCCCGACTGTCTTCCCGTCGAGTAGCTGCCGCAGTTCACGTCACCAAGTTGACCAGGCGGCCAGGAACGAACACCACCCCCGCGGGACGCCGGTGGTGCGTCCTCATGCTCCAAGTATGCCAGATGGGATGAAGCGAATATCGCGGCCACGCGAGCTGGCATACTCGGTGCATGGCGGACGGAGCAGCGGGTACTCGCCCGAAGGTGCGTCTCGGCGTGATCTACGCCGCTCATGGTGCCAACCACGCCTTCGTGCTCGTCCTGCCGGCGGTGCTGGTCAGCCTCCGGGCCGAGTTCGGGGCCTCGTTCACCACCCTCGGCACGGTCGCCACCGTCAGCACGATCCTCTACGGGCTCGGGGCGCTCCCGGCCGGGCTGCTCGCCGACCGGTTCGGGCCGCCGCAGCTGCTGCGGCTGTTCGCCGCGCTGTCGATCGTGTGCTGTGTGCTCGCGGCGCTCGCCCCGGGCATCTGGTGGCTCGCGGCGGCACTGGCCCTGCTCGGCGCGGCGGGCGCCTTCTACCACCCGGCCGGGCTTGCCGAGCTGACCCTCACCGCGCCAGGCCAGGGCCGCGTGCTCGGCCTCCACGGCAGCGCCGGCAACCTCGGCACCGCGCTCGCGCCGCTGCTGGCTGGCGCGGTCGCCTCGGCGTGGACCTGGCGGGGCAGCTACGCCCTTGCCGGGATCGTCGCCGCCGTGCTGCTGCTGGCGGTGCGCCGGGGCGTGCCGCTGGACCGGCAGCTGCCGCCAGCGGACCAGGCTGGGCCGAGGGAGCGCAACCGCCCGGTGCTGTGGCTGGTGATGTTCCTCGCGGTCGCCGAGGGCTTCATCTACCAGGGGTTCGTGGTCTTCCTGCCGGCGTTCCTGGCCGCGGTCGGCCACTTCAACCGGGCCGCCGCCGCCAAGGGCGGGGCGCTCTC
The DNA here is from genome assembly GCA_036395655.1 of Actinomycetota bacterium. Lineage (GTDB taxonomy): Bacteria > Actinomycetota > CALGFH01 > CALGFH01 > CALGFH01 > DASWDC01. Next base: position 5,562 of record DASWDC010000138.1, read on the forward strand.
CGCGCTGGTGCTGCTCCTCGGCGTGCCCGGCCAGTATTTCGGTGGCCGCATCGGCGAGGCCGGGCCCCGTGGCCTGGCGGTGCGCTACGCCGCCCTCTACGGCGGCGCCGCCGTCGTCGGGCAGGCCGTCCACTGGGCCGGCGCGAGCCTGCTCGGGGTGGTGCTGGCCAGCGTGTTCAGTCTGCTGATCTTCCTCGGCCAGCCCCTCACCAACCAGCTCGTCGCCCGCGGCACCAGCGCCGGACGCCGCGGCGCCGCCTACGGCGGGTACTTCTCGCTCTCGTTCGGAGTCGGCGCCTTCGCCGGTACCGCTGGCGGGGTGGTCGCGGACCACGCGGGGCTGGCCGCGGTGTTCGCCCTCCTCGGGCTGGTCGCCCTCGTCAACGTCTGCGGCGGGCTCACCGTCCGTGCGCTGCTCGCCCGCGAAGCGGTGTAGGGTCAGCCCTGCCCAAACCCAGAGCCGAAAGGGAGAGGCAGCCATGGCTACCGCCGACCGCCGGGCCCATGCCCTGTGGGAAGGATCGCTGACCGAGGGCAAGGGCGACGTCGAGTTCGCCAGTAGCGGCATCGGCCGCTACCCGATCACCTGGGCGTCCCGGGTCGAGCGCCCCGACGGCCGCACCAGCCCCGAGGAGCTGCTCGCCGCGAGCCATGCGGCCTGCTACGCGATGGCCTTCTCCTATGCGCTCGGCGGCGCCGGGCATTCGCCCGAGCGCCTCCACGTGACCGCCACGGTCACCCTCGACCCCAAGGAGGGTGGCGGCTTCCACGTCACCCGATCCGCCCTGGAGGTCCAGGGCCGGGTTCCGGGCCTCGATCAGGCTGGGTTCCAGCAGCTCGCCGAGCAGGCCGAGCAGGGCTGCCCCATCTCCAACGCCCTCCGCGGCAACCTGGCCATCACCGTGACCGCCACGCTGGAGTCCTGAGCTCGGCCAGCCTCCTATCGAGCGGCCGCCGTGGTCGCCCTGGCCCCAGGCCAGGGGCCAGGCGGCCGCTCGGCCAGCTCCTGCTCGGCCGTCTCGACCCCGCAGACCTCGAAGCCACGAGCTTCGTAGTTGCGCTTGGCCTGCGGCCCGTCGAGCGAGCAGGTGTGCACCCACACCCGTGACGGCCCGTGCGCCCAGGCGCGTTCCACCCCGGCGCTGAGCAGCTGCCCACCAAAGCCTCGACCAACGAAGCGCGGCAGCAGCCCGAAGTAGGCAAGCTCGATCTGCGGCCCCGGTTGGCGTTCTAGCTCCAGGTAGCCGACCGGCGTGCCGCGCCAGCAGCCAAGCCACAGCTCGTACTCGTCGCGTCCCACCCACCGCTGCCAGTCGGCATAGGACCAGCCGAGCCGGTCGGTCCAGTACCAGTCGCCACCCACCGCGGTATAGAAGAATCGACTCAGCTCCGGCACCGGCTCCCACGCCCGCTCGACCGCCAGCCCCTCGACCCGCCGTGCTGGCCGCAGTTGCTCGGGCCGACGCATCTCCAGCGTCCAGGTCGTCACCGATCGCCGCACACCCATGCCGCTCCTTCCATCCACGCCGTCGTGCGACCAGGATGCCAGGCGGCCAAGCGAGGCCGAGCGATCTCAGCAGCGGAGCCCTGGAGCGGGTGACGGGAATCGAACCCGCGTCACAAGCTTGGAAGGCTTGAGCTCTACCATTGAGCTACACCCGCTGACCAGGGGAGCGTACCACCTGCCCCGCTACGACTCGTCGGGGACGCGAAGAGCGGTGAACGCCCCGCCCTGCGGGTCACGCAGGTTCGTGAAGCGCCCGTATGGCGAGTCCATCGGCGGGGAGTTCACGCCGCCGCCGAGCCGCTGCGCGGTGGAGGCGGTCGCGTCGGTGTCCTCGACCACGAAGTACACCGTCCAGTGGGACGGGGTGTCGGCGGGGAACTGCTCGTTCATCTGCAACGCGCCGCCGACCATCCGGCCTCCGACCAGGAAGGTCGCGTAGCGTGGGCCTCCGCCCGTGTCGACGTCCTCCCAGTCGTAGCCGAATACCGCCGTGTAGAAGGCACGTGCCGCGTCCAGGTCACGGGTCGCCAGCTCATTCCAGATCATCGCCCCCGGCTCGTTGACCAGCGACGCCCCAATGTGGCTGCGGGCCTGCCACAGGCCGAACACGGCCCCGGTCGGATCAGCGGCGATCGCCATGCGCCCCTGGTCCAGCACGTCCATGGGCTCCATGTTGAGCCGTCCGCCAGCATCGTGGACCCGCTTGGCCGCCCCGTCCGCGTCATCGGTCGCGATGTAGGTCGTCCAAGCCGTCGTCATCCCCTGCGGCGCCGTCTCCCCACCAATGCCAGCGACGTTCTGCCCATGGAGCTTGCAGATCGCGTAGTGCCCCGTCTCCGCTGGGCCGATGTCGTACTCCCAGCCGAACAGCTGACCATAGAAACCACGCGCCCCCTCCGGGTCGCTGGTCATCAGGTCAACCCATGAGGGCGTCCCCGCGGCATACGACGTGACCTGAGCCATGCTCCACCTCCGTTGGTCGGAATCGAATACCTGTTCGAACAGTGGGAGCATAACCCACCTCCCCAACAGGTACGAGTCTGCTCTACTGAGCCAGGGCAGTGCTGCCGAGTCAGGTAGAGAGTCTGCGCCCAGTTGAAACCATGAGGACGACGCGGGAGGACCATCATGTGGGAGTACGAGCACGCCGTGACCACCAGCGCCGACACCCAGGCGCTGTGGCGCCACTGGTCGGACATGGCGGCATGGCCGACGTGGAACGAAGGTATTGAGAAGATCGAGATCGATGGCCCGTTCGCCGTGGGTAC
>DASWDC010000139.1:0-2411 GCA_036395655.1 Actinomycetota bacterium
CGACGGGACCCGTGTGCCTACGACCAAGTTCGGTTGGACCCAGCAGAACGACCTGGCCTTCGCGGCCTTGTACCACCGGGAGGAACCGAGATAGGGACCTCCCCGGAGCGGACAAAAGTCCCTCCGGAACACCGCGAAGGCCGTGGGCACCGCCCACGGCCTTTCTGTTTGGCACCAACCAGGACCGACTGACGACTGACGACCGACGCAGACAACCGACGAGACGCGACCAACGGAGGAGCGACCAGACCATGCGATCGCTGGAGCTGTTCCCGCCCGGATCAGCCTTACCGTGCGTCCAGGCAGGACCCGACCTGTACTTCTCCGACTCCCCTCGGGACCTGGAGGTGGCCAAGCGACTATGCCGGCCCTGCCCACTGCGCAGCGCCTGCCTGGCCGGCGCCGTCGAACGCCACGAACCCTGGGGCGTCTGGGGCGGCGAGGTGTTCGTCGACGGCCGGCCCGTGCCGTTCAAGCGCGGCCGGGGCCGGCCCCGCAAGCACCCGCGCCCCCTCGACCTGGACCTGGACCTCGACCTCGACCTGGAGCCGGTCGACCTGGAATCGGCCAAGGCCAGTTGACCCGACCCGCGCCTGACAGGAGGTGAATCTCGATGCACCAGAATCTCGGTGAATACCTCAACCGCAGCCAGGAGCTGGCCCGCGAGGCCGACAGCCATCACTCCCGGCATCTGCGCGCCCTGCGCGCCAAGCGCGCCGCCGAACTCGACGAGGCACTCGCCCGCCGCGAGTGGTCAGCCCTGCTCAGGGCGCTGACTCGCCGATGAGCGGCCCGGCGACCCCGACTCCCAGAGCCCGTGCTCAGCACGGCTCTGGGAGTCGATTCGTGCCCAGGCCCAGACCACGGGCACGCGCGGGAGAAGTTATCCACAACTTGGTGTTTACCTCTGTTTCCTTCGCTTAGCTTCTGAAAAGCTGTGACTCCCCCAAAGTTCCACCGTCACAGCAACGTAGGAAGAAGCGAAGGGACACACCATGCCAAGCCTTGATGACGGGCTCCTTGCCCAGCTCGACATCCTGATCGACCTTGCCGCCGACCGCGGCGGCCTCCTCCTCGACCGCGACGAGCGGCTCGCCCGCAGCGAAACCAGCCTGCTCGCCAGCGCCCTCGGCCTCGACCCCATCCCCGCCGGGCCCAGGTCCAGCGCCCCCGCCGTCGAAGCCCCACCCCGATTCGGCGACGACGCCGTCGAGTTGCTCCGCAGCCTCGCCGAGTCCGTCGGCATCCTGCGGGAACACGCCGGCCGCCTCGAAGTCACCAGCCTTTACGGCGCCTGGCGGCGCATCGCCCTCCAGCTCCGCGCCGGCCTCGTCTACGCGTCCTGGTGCCACCGCGTCCACTGGCCGAACCTCGTCGCAAACGGTGACGACCTGGCCGCCGAGCAGCTCGCGCACCGCCGGATCCGGGTCCTGCGCCTGCTGTTCGACCTCCCAGCCGGGGTCGCGGTCACGCTCACCGGCCTGGCCGACACCGTCGCCGACGCCACCGGGCTGCCCGCCGGCCCCTGGCTGTGCAGCGCCCTGACCGCCGTCTTCCTCGACCCCCTGGTCGCCCTTGGCGTCGCCCAGCTCGAACCGGATTCCCTCCGGCCACCCACCACCCTCCACCTCGGCCCCCTGGCCCGCACCGTGATCGGCTCGGCACTGGTCGCCGCCGGCGAGGAGGTGCCCCTGGCACCGGCCGGAGCGAACTGAGCACCTCCGGTGGCCTCCCCAAGTGGCCTACCCGAGCCGCAGCGACAGCTGCGCGGGCGCCTCCGGCTCGGGCTCCGGCTCGGGCTCCGGCTCGGGTGGGGGAGCGGAACCGATCCCCCGATGGTCCGTCCGCTGGTTCGCCGCCGCGGCCACCGGCGCGACGGCGTCGCCGGCCCTCGCCGTGGCCTTGGCCGCGCGGACCCGCTCGGCGATCCTCCGCTGGACCAGCTCAGGCGCGTTCGCGCCCCGATACATGCGCCGGTAGCCGTCAACCAGCTCCGGATACTCGCGCTCCAGCCACGGCATGAACTCCTCCTTCACGCCCCGCCGCAGATGCAGCGTGATCGGGGAGATATGGGTCGCGCCGGCCGCCGCCGCCGCATCAACCACCGCCCGCAACTGCGCGGGCGCGTCCGAGATGCCCGGCAGCACCGGCGCGACCAGCACCCCGCACGGCACCCCGGCCTCCACCAGCGCCTTCACCGCCGCGATCCGCGCCCTCGGGTGCGGCGTCCCCGGCTCGCTCCGCCGCCACACCTCCTCATCCAGCGTCCCGATCGACAAGCTGGCGCTGAACCCCACCCCAACCAGCTCCTCGAACAGATCCAGATCCCGCAGCAGCAACGGCGACTTCGTCAGGATCGAGCACGGATTGGCGAAGTCCCGCAACACCTCCAACACCCCCCGCGTCAGCCG
>DASWDC010000140.1:0-8610 GCA_036395655.1 Actinomycetota bacterium
GGCGGCGAAGGTCTCCTCCGAGCCGACCGACTTGGCCGCCTCGTAGGGTTCCACCGGCCGCTCGTCGCGACCCCACGCCAGCTCGGCGAGCTGCGCCCCGGCAGCCTGGCCGAGGGCGCGCTCAAGCAGGGCGCGGGGCGCGTTGGCGACCTCACCGACCGTCCGCAGCCCGTAGCGGCCGAGCGCGGCGATGGTGGCGCTGCCGGCGCCCCAGAGCGCCTCGGCGGGCAGCGGGTGGAGGAACTCGAGCGCCCGGCTGGGCGGGACCACGAACAGTCCGTCCGGCTTGCCGCGGGTGGAGGCGAGCTTGGCGAGGTACTTGTTGGCGGCGACCCCGACGGTGAGGGTGAGGCCGGTCTCCTCCCGGACGCGACGGCGCAGCTCGCGGGCGATCTGTACGGCGTCGCCGAAGAGCTTCCTCGCGCCGCGCACGTCGAGGAACGCCTCGTCCAGGGCGAGCGGCTCGACCAGCGGGGTGACCGCCTGGAAGATGCCCAGGACCTGCCTGGAATAGCGCCGGCAGCTGGCGAAGTCCGGCGGGAGCACGACCGCCTGCGGGCACAGGCGCCTGGCGTGCGCCATCGGCATGGCGTTGCGGCACCCGAACGCCCGCGCCTCGTAGGAGGCGGAGCTGACCACCCCGCGGTTGCCGGTCCCGCCGACCAGCACCGGCCGGCCCCGCAGGCCAGGGTCCTTGAGGACCTCGACATTGGCGTAGAAGGCGTCCAGGTCGGCGTGCACGATGCCCAGCCCGTCGAGGTCCTTCGTGTCGAGGGCGTCCAGCGGCAGGTCGCCGGCCACCACCTCGCCGGTCGGCGTCAGCCGCTCGACCCGTTTGCCGGCGGGCCGAGGCTGGGGACCGTTCGCAGTCATGTGCCGTAGGATCTCGCGGTAGCCCGACAACGAGAAGCGAGTTCGCCGTGTCCCACCGCCGAGTCCTCGTCCCGCTGCTCCTCGGGGCCCTGATCGCCGCGGCCGCTGGCTGTTCCGGAGGCCGCGCCCGCCCAGCGGCCGCATCCGGCAGCGGCGGGAGCGGCACGAGCGCCAGCGCCACCACCGCCGCCACGCCCTCCACAGCATCCGCCGCCACCACTGGCACGACCGCGCCGCCGAGCACCACCGGGGCGGCCCACTACGTGTTCCCGGTGCAGGGTTGTGCCTCCAACTACGGGCACTTCCACCACGACTATCCGGCCACCGACATCTTCACCTCCAAGGGCTGCCGCTTCGTCGCGGTGACCGACGGGGTGGTCAGCGAGGTGAACCGGATCGACCGCTGGGACCCGAAGACCAACCTCGGCGCCGACCGGGGCGGCCGGTCGGTCGCGATCGTCGGCGTCGACGGCGTCCGCTACTACGGTTCCCACCTGCTGTCGGTCGCCACCGGGATCGAACCGGGCGTGCACCTCCACGCCGGGCAGCTCCTCGGCCTGGTCGACAACTCCGGCGACGCCCGCTTCACCGCCACCCACGTCCATTTCGGCATCTCCTGGCCGACCGGCCCGGGGATCTGGTGGATCCGCCGGGGGGTCCTGTACCCGTGGCCGTACCTGGACTCCTGGCGTGCCGGGGGGAGCCGCTCCCCCGCCACCGCCGTCAAGGCTGCCCTGGCCGCCGCCGGGACCCCGACCCCGCCCTGCCGGGCCGAGTGCTGATGCCCGACCTCACCGCCCGCCTCGGCCGGCCGCTAGCTGAGCTGCGCCTTCCAGCTCTGGCCGCCGTCGGTGGTGGCCAGGATGACGCCGTGCCCCGTGCTGTCGGTGCCGGCCACCCAGCCCGCTGTCGCGCTGACGAAGCTGACCCCCTGCGGGGTGCGCATGGCGGACAGGGCGGGGACCTTCCGGGCCGGGCCGGGGGTGGCGCCCGCGGTCGCCAGCATGCCCGACAGCAGGTCGCCGGCTGGCGGAGTCGAGCCGAGCGCGAACGCGGCCGTCGGGCTGACCGCCGAGAACGGCCCGGGGTAGCTGCCGGGCCCGTCCGGGACGCCGGGGAACAGCAAGCGCCAGGTGAACTGGTTGACCAGCACCGCCTTCCAGGTGGTGCCGCCGTTGCGGGTGTTCAGCAGCACGTAGGCGATGTGCCCAGCGGCGCCGCCGCCAGCGACCTGCACCCAGGCGGACCCGGGGCCGGCGCATTGGAGCTGCGCGCCGGTGACCGGGTCGCCGCCGGTGTTGAGCTGGTAGGAACGGTGCCAGGCGATGGTCAGGCCGGAGCTGGCGCCAGCGGAGCGCCAGACGGTGCCACCGGCACCGGTGGAGCTGCTGGTGACCAGCCAGCCGTCGCCAGGATGGCTGAAGCAGACGTCGCTCACGACGGTCCCAGCACCAGCGCCGGACGGGGTGGGAAGCCATCTCCAGGTGGCGCCGCCGTCGCCGGTCGCAACCAGCCGGGTGTCCCGCGGCGAGCTGTTCCTGGCGGCGACGCCGAAACCCTGCGACGCCGTGTCGAAGTGGACCTTGCCGAGGGTGCCGCCGGACGGCTCGCCGAGGGCTCGCCAGTGCTGGCCGGCGTCGCTGGTGCCGAGCAGCGTCGGCGCCGGGTCGGTGGCGACCGCCCAGCCGTGGCGCGCGTCGAAGAAGTCGATGGTGAGCAGGTTCGCGTTGCCGCCGTACTGGCGTCCCCAGTGCTGGCCGCCGTCGCTGGTGACCAGGATCGCCCCCCTGCCGGCTGCCCAGCCCTGGGTGGCGGAGAGGAACTGGATGGCGTGCAGCTCGCCGACGGTTCCGAGCGGCAGGGTCGTGGCCGTCGTGGCCTGGCCGGTGGCGCCGCTGGTGGGCGGGGCTGGTGGGCTGGTGGTGAGCGGGACCGAGGCGGAGGTGACCGCTGGCTCGGGGCCCGGATGCGTCGGCGAGGTCCGGCTGAGGTTGCGGGCTTGCACCACCCCCACCCCGGCGGCGGCGACGATCAGCACCGCCATCGTGCTGGCGAGCGCGACCCGGCGGCGGCGCCGCTGGCCCCGGTGGCGGATCTGGGCGGGGGTGGGCGGGTTGACCGCGTCGGCGACCGGGTCGCCGAACATCTGGAACAGGCGGCGCAGTTCGTCGTCACGCATGGCGCACCTCGTTCCCTCCGGGAACCGGCTCTTCGCCGCTGCCGCCGAGCTCGCGTTCGAGGGCGGCGCGGGCGCGGAACAGGCGGCCCTTGACCGTGCCGGTGGGGATCTGGAGCACGCGGGCGATCTCCTCGACCGAGAGGTCGGCCAGGTAGTGGAGGACCAGCACCTCGCGCTGGTGGCGGCGGAGGCGGCCGAGCGCCTGGTGCAACATCACCCGCTCTTCGCTTGGCGGCGGGACCGGCGCTGGCGGGCCGACGCGCCGGTAGGCGGCGAGCTTGCGGCTGGTGCGCCGCAGCGAGCTGGTGGCCAGGTTCAGGGCGACCCGCCGCACCCAGGCGTCCGGGTGGTCGTAGTCGCGCAGCCGCTGCCAGCGCAGCGAGGCGCGGGCGAAGGCTTCCTGCACGGCGTCCTCAGCCTCCTGGACGCTGCCGACCACGCCGTACAGCTCGGCGACCACGCGCCCGTAAGTCCGCAGGTAGAAGTGATCGAACTCGCCGTCGTCAGCCACGCGCCCCTCCGTCGGGTCACTTTGATCAGCCGAGACACGCCACAGCACGGCGGTTGGTTCGGGTGACCTCCTTACCCGTCCTGGTCGACGACCGCGAAGTTCGAGGTGGTCGCCTCCACCACCGCCATCTCCGCGACCGACTCCGCCGGTGGCCGGTGCTCGGCGAGGGCCTCCAGGGCGGCCTCGTCGCCGACGTCGTGGCCGCTGCGCTCCGACAGCAGCCAGCGGACTTCCAGCAGGTCGCAGTAGGCCTGGATCGGATCGGACGCCGGGTCGAGCACCAGGGCCGCCTTGGTGACGCCCGGGCGGAAGCACTCAGCCAGCCAGCGGTAGCCGATCACCTCGTCGCCGGCCGAGCCGGGCCGCTCGTGCTCCAGGCGGCACTGGTAGCCCCGCAGGTCGTTGAGCAGCACGGTCGCCTGGCCCTCCCCCACCTCCAGGCCGGTGAGGCGGCGCAGCTCCTCGGAATGGAAGCGGCGGTTGGCGACCGCGACCTTGAGCCGCAGGCGGCTGCGGTCGTGCTCGACCGGCTCCAGCGCCAGCTCGTCCACGGCGAAGCCCAGCTCGTTGAGGCGGCGCACCCGCGCGGCGACCTTGTAGCGCTCGTCGACGCGGAAGGTCTGCTCCAGGGTCAGCTCGTCCCACAGCTGCCAGTAGCGGGTCGCGACGCTCTCGGCGGCGGCCAGGTCGGCATCGACGTGCTCGCCGGTCTCGCCCATCGCCAGCGCCAGATCGAGCAGGTCGCCGGTCACATTCTCGACCAGGATGCCGAGGTCCAGCTCCCGTTGCCCACGGCTGAGCGACGGGTGCATCTCGCTGGTCTCGGCGTCGACCAGGAACGCCTGCAGCGCCTGCCCGTCGCGCTTGAAGAGGGTGTTGGCCAGCGAGCAGTCCCCCCAGAACACCCCCGCCCGGTGCAGGTCGACCAGCAGCCCCGCCATCGCGTCCAGCAGCCGCTCGCGGTGACGGGCGAGCGTCCGCGACAGCCGCTGGAACAGCCGCCGGTACTGCCAGGCGTGGCCCAGGTACTCGGTGACCAGGATCGAGTTGCCGCCGGCGGGCTGCTCGACCAGCCCGACCGGGCGCACCGCCGGCAGCTCGCGGTCCTCCAGCGTCCGCAACACCCGGTACTCCTTGGCCGCGACCCGCGTCGGCAGCTCCTTCAGCGCGTACAGCACCCCGTCGGCCTCGGCGAAGCGGACCAGGTGCCGGCTCGGCCCGACCGGCAGCTCGCGCAGGGTGGCCTGCTCGACCGTCCACTCGCCGAGCGGCCGCAGCCACGGCAACGCCAGCAGCCCAGGTGAGGCGTCACGCAGCCGGATGGAAAGATCAGCCATGGAAGCGATGGTAAACCGTTACCTTCCAGGGGAGCAGGCATCCAGATCAAAAGGCGCTATCCTCATCCGGTGATGCTCGAGTCCATCAGAGAACCGGCCGACCTCCGCGGCCTCTCGGGCAAGCAGCTGACCCAGCTGGCTGCCGAGATCCGCGAGTTCCTCGTCAACGCCATCGCCGTTCGTGGCGGCCATCTTGGCCCGAACCTCGGCGTGGTCGAGTTGACCATCGCGCTGCACCGCGCCTTCGACTCGCCCACCGACCAGATCGTCTGGGACACCGGCCACCAGGCATACGTGCACAAGCTGCTCACCGGGCGCCAAGCGGACTTCGCGACCCTGCGCACCAAGGACGGCCTCTCCGGCTACCCGTCCCGCAGCGAGAGCGCCCACGACGTGATCGAGAACTCCCACGCCTCCACCGCGCTCGGCTACGCCCTCGGCCTGGCCGAGACGCGCCGCGCCGGCCGGGGCGAGGGCCGGGTCGTGGCGGTGGTCGGCGACGGCTCCCTCACCGGCGGGGTGGCGCTGGAGGCCCTCAACCTGATCGGCCACCGCAAGCCCGACCTGCTGGTGGTCCTCAACGACAACGGCCGCTCCTACCAGCCGACCGTCGGCGGGCTCGCCGGCCACCTCGCGCCGCTGCGGCTGCATCCCGGCTACGAGCAGCTCAAGAAAGGCGTCGAGGAGACCCTCGGGCGCTTCCCCATGGTTGGCGACGGCATGGTCGAGGCCGCCAAGCGCGTCAAGGAGGGCGCCAAGGCGCTGGTGGCGCCCCGGGTGGTGTTCGAGGACCTCGGCTGGCAGTACGCCGGCCCGGTCGACGGCCACGACATCGCCGCGCTGGAGCGGGTCCTCGACCACGCCATGCGCGTGCCCGGCCCGGTGATCGTCCACGCCATCACCCAGAAGGGCCGCGGCTACCCTCCCTCCGAGCAGCACGAGGAGGAGCGCCACCACAGCGTGCCCGCGTTCGACCCGGCCACCGGCAAGGCGATCACCAAGCCCAGCGACGAGGTCCCCTTCACCAGCATCTTCGGCGAGGCACTGCTGGAGGAGGCCCGCCGCCACCCCGAGCTGGTGGCCATCTCGGCAGCGATGCTGAGCCCCACCAAGCTCACCATCATGGAGCGGGAGTTCCCTGAGCGGGTCTACGACGTCGGCATCGCCGAGCAGCTCGCGGTCACCATGGCGGCGGGCATGGCCTTGCAGGGCCTGCGGCCGGTGTGCGCCATCTACTCGACCTTCCTGCAGCGGGCCTTCGACCAAGTGGTGATGGACGTCTCGTTGCACAAGCTGCCGGTGGTCTTCGCGATCGACCGCGCCGGCATCACCGGCGACGACGGCCCCTCCCACCACGGTGTCTTCGACCTGTCCTACCTGCGCCAGATCCCCAACATGGTGGTGGCGGCGCCGCGCGACGGGACCGAGCTGCGCCGCGTGCTGGCCACGGCGACAGCGCACACCACCGGGCCGTTCGCTATCCGCTGGGCCCGGGGGACCACGCCGAAGGTCGACTTCACCCAGCCGGTGCGCAAGCTCAAGGTTGGCAACTGGGAGGTGCGCTCGCGCGGCTCGGACGTGCTGCTGCTCGGCCTCGGCGCCTTGCACGGCGCCTGTGAGGAGGCTGCCCGCCAGCTCAAGCAGGACGGCATCAGCGTCACCCTGGTCGACCCTCGCTGGGTCAAGCCGCTGGACCCGCGCCTGGCGTCGGTGGCCGGCGGGCACCGGCTGGTCGTCACCGTCGAGGACAACGTGCTGGCCGGCGGCTTCGGCGCCGCAGTCGCCGAGGTCCTCGCCGACGAGGAGGTCCCCACCCCGCTGCTGCGCCTCGGGATCCCCGACCGGTTCCTGGTCCACGGCAAACGCGACCTGCTGCTCACCGAGTTGGGCCTGGACGCCGTCGGCATCGCCGAGCGGATCCGCAAGCGCCTGCACCACCTCGACCACAACGCCGGCTAGCGCTCCCGGCGGGTCAGCCGGCGGGTCAGCCGCGGTGGCCGAAGTCCATACCGCGGAACATCGCCTCGGTGCGTTCCATCGCGGCGACCACCGCGGCGAGGTTCTGTTCGACCTCGGTGTCGACCTGCGGGAACAGGAACTGGTTGAGGGGCTCGTTGGCGCCGACCTGCAGGCCGTACTCGTCCATGTACTCGCCGAGGGCGAATTCCCAGGTGAACAGCGCCAGTGGTTCCTCTTCCAAGGGCAGGTGCAGCCAGTAGGTGAGGAAGCGGTTGCGGAACAGCGACCAGGTCCGCGTGCCGTCGCGGCGTTCCTGGTTGAACTGGAAGCCGAGCAGCTTGAGTTCGTCGTCGAAGGCCATGGGCGCATTGTCGGCGCCGCCACCCGCATCCGCCAACGCGCTGGCAGGATGCGGCAAGAGATCAGGCGGTCTCAAGCTCATGAGAGTTCATGTCAGAATCGAGTTAATTCACCGCTTGACATGCCTGGGCGGTAGAATTTCGCTGGCCGGCTGCCGCCGGTGTCCCAGGACTACGGTGCACGGTCGGTGCACGGTGAAGCTTCGTGGCCAGACATATCGCCGCTCCTGACAGCCTCGTCGGCCGGACCATCGGCCGGCGCTATGAGATCGTCGCCATGGTCGCCAGGGGCGGCATGGCGATCGTGTACCGCGCCCACGACCGGCAGCTCGACCGGCCGGTCGCGGTCAAGGTCCCCCGAGCGGAGTTCGCGCGGGACCGCGGCTTCTCGGAGCAGTTCCGCCGCGAGGCGCGGGCCGCGGCCCGGCTGTCCCACCCGCACATGGTGGCGGTCTACGACTCCGGCGAGGAGCGGGGGCTGCCCTGGATCGTGATGGAGTACGTCCCCGGGCAGACCCTGCGGGAGGTGCTGGACGCGCGCGGCCGGCTCGATCTCGCCGCCACCGCCGAGCTGCTCGGCCCGGTCGCCGACGCGCTCGACCACGCCCACCGCGCCGGGGTCGTCCACCTCGACGTCAAGCCCGAGAACATCCTGCTCACCAGCGACTCGGTGAAGGTCACCGACTTCGGGCTGGTGCGCGCAGCGCGCGGTGACCGTGCCCACGCACCCGCCGGGACGGTGCAGTACTGCGCTCCCGAGACGCTGCGGGGCGGGATGGTCGACGGGCGCGCGGACGTCTATGCCCTCGGCGTGGTCGCCTATGAGTGCCTCACCGGCCGTCCGCCGTTCACCGGCACCAGCAGCGAGCAGCTCGTCCGGCAGGTCCTCAACGAGCGGGTCCCGCCCCCGTCGGTGTGGGCGCGGGACCTGCCCGAGGAGGCCGACGCCGCGGTCCGGCGAGCCACCGACCCGGACCCGGCCAGCCGCTGGAGCGCCAGCACCGAGTTCACCGCCGCGATCGGCGCGCCCCGCCGCCGCCGCGTCGACGAGACCTTACGGGCCACCACCGTGCTGCCCGCCGCCGCCCAGGCGCAGGCGCCGCCGCCCTCGGCTTCAGCGTCGGCGCGGGAGACTGTGGCTGCCATGCCGCTGACCGCTCCGCCACTGCGGCGCGGCCGCCAGCGCCCGCTGCGCCCGAGAAGTGGCCGGTTGCCCAAGCCGCCGGGGCGGCCGAAGCGGCAGTGGCGCCGCAGCAGCGTCCTGCTCGCGTTCACGCTGGCGGCGCTGCTCGCCGTGGGTGTCGCCGGGGGGTGGCTGGTGGCCGGCCCGACCAGGCGGGTGCCGTCGCTGGTCGGCATGGGCTTCGACCACGCAACAGCGAGCCTCCGGGC
>DASWDC010000141.1:0-7953 GCA_036395655.1 Actinomycetota bacterium
GGGGCGGGGGTAGGGGCCGCGGGGGGCGGCACGACCGGCTGGGATCTGGAGGGGCGTGTGGCGCCACGGCGTGGGGTCGCGACCGGCGGTGCGGCGGGAGGCTGCGCCGACGCTGGTGAAGCCGCCGGGGCGCGCGCGGGCGCGGCCTCCTCCGGGTGCTCCGCGCGCTCTCCGGATCCCGAGGCGGCGCCGGTTCCAGGGGCGGGTGCTGGCTGGTGATCGGGCAGCGGCGCGGTGGCGATCGGGCCGCTGCCGGCACCGGGCCTGACTCCCGCGCTCGGAGTGTTGGGCAGGTCGCGGAGGCGGCGGAACCGTTCCTTCACTGGCAGGCCCGGCAGGGGCGAGGCGTCCTCGGGAGCGACTGCGACCAGGTCGAGTGGCTGCTCAGCGCCGGCCGCCGCTACTTGCCGCTGGGACGGTGGCGGCGCGGCGGGAGCGGCCGGAGCCGGAGCCGGGGGCGCGGGTGCTTGCCTGCGGCCGCCTCCAGCGGCGGGTTCGTGCCGCGGTGGCGGTGGCGGTGGCTGGTGCGGTGGCGCTGGGGAGCCTGGCGACGGCGCGGCCGGTACGTCGTGAAGGCGGCGCAGGCGCCCGCTCCAGGCTGGCTCCGGGTCTCCGCCCGGCTTGCCCACAGCCGCCGCTGGCGCTTCGGGCGCAGGCGGTGGCGGTGGCGGGACGGCGGGAACCTGGGAGGGCGGCCCCTCCGGCTCTCGCTCGGTCTTCCGCTCGGCCTTCCGCTCGGCCTTCCGCTCGGTCTTCCGCTCGGTCTTCCGCGCCGGCGGCGGGACCGGCGGCGCGGGTGCCGGCGCCGGATACGGGGACGCCGGCGCGCCGGGGGCCACCGGCGGGACCACCGGCGCGGACGGAGACGCGGACGGAGGCGGCGCACTCGCCCGGGTGCCGGGCGGCGCGAGCGGCGGCTTGGCAGCCTTGGGGGCAGGCCCCACCGGGGCCTCGCGCCATGGCACCGCGGTGCCCGTGCCCGGGGCGGCGCTGGCACTGGCGCTGGCACTGGCGCCGGTGACCAGCGACCACAGGGTCATGATCTCGAAGGGGCGGCGCATGACGGTGCAGGCATGCTCGGCGGGGATCACGCCCGCGTCCTCCTCCTGGCCGAGCAGCACGACGAGCGGGCCGCGGAACCGCGCCCGGACCTGCTCGACGCCCGGCAGGCGCCAGCCCGCTGGGAGGTCGACCACGGCGGTGCTCACCGGCAGCTCAGCGGCGCTCGGCCACTGGGCGGGGCGATCGATCTCGGTGACCACGTCGGCTTCGCCGAGCAGCATGCGAAGCGCCACCGCCAGCGAGCTGTCGCGGCTCAACAGGACGACGTGACGCGGCACCCGGCCCTACCTTGCCCTCGTGGAACGCATACGCATAACCCCGACCCCCCAGTGCGGCTCAGACCACCCAGAATCAGGATACGTGTGAGCGTAGGCGACGGGGCCCGCTTTGGGAACGGGGACGCCCAAGCGGCGTTCAGGAACGCTGAAACAGCGACCGGCGCGAACGACCGCGCCCGGCGCGGGCGGGGCGCCCCGGCGCGGCGGTGGCGAGCTGGTCGGCGAGTCTGCGGATCGCCTCGGCGACGCCGCTCTTCGGCTCCTCGACCAGGATCGGGCTGCCCTTGTTGATCGACAGCGGCACCGCCCGCGAGGACGGCAGGGTGACGTCGATCTGGGTGTCGAGGATCCGCTCGACATCGGGCAGGCGCAGCCCGACCTTCGAGTCGGCACGGTTGATCACCAGGCAGGTCTTGTCGCGCGGGTAGCGCAGCGACTCCATAGTCCGCAGGGCGAGCTTCAGGTTCTTGATGCTCGGCACATCAAGGGTGGCGAGCATGGCGATCGCGTCGGATTCATCGAAGGCGGCCAGCACCTGGTCGGAGAACGCAGCCGGGGTGTCGACCACCACGTAGCCGAAGCGCTGCCGCAGCGCCCGCAGGATGGTCACCACCGCGGTCGGGCTGATGGTGTCGGCGACGGTCGGCTCGCTCGGCGCCACCAGCGCCCACAGGCCGGACTGGTGGCGGGTGAGGAACGACTTCATGGTGACCGGGTCAAGGCCGCCGCCGCTGGCCCTGGCGGCGTCCTGGATGGTGCGGGCGGGAAACAGCTGCAGCATGATCGCGACGTCGCCGAAATGCAGGTCGAGGTCGACCAGCGCGACCTCCGCGTGGGCGGCGAGGGCGAGCGCCAGGTTGGTGGCCACGAAGGTCTTGCCGCAGCCGCCCTTGGAGCTGAAGACCGTGATGAGCTTGCCAGCCTTGGCCCGGGCGGGGTCGGCAGCGGCGGCGGGGCGACGGTCGGGAGCGCCGCCGAGGCCGCGCAGCGCCCGGGTCAGCTCGAGCGCGCGGGCGCAGGCGCCCCGCACCGCGGCTGGGTCGCTCAGGGCGGTCACCACGTCGCGCACGCCCGCCCGCAGGGCGGCGCGGAGCAACTCGCCGGAGTCCTGCCCCTCCTGCCGCAGCAGCACCACGGCCACGTCCGGTGCGGCCTCCTGGAGGCGTCCGGCCAGGGCCACCGCGTCGGCGTCGCTGGAACCGGGCCCGACCACCACGCCGAGCACGTCCGGGCCTTCGGTGGCGAACGCCGCCATGGCCTCGTCGGGGCTGGTGGTGCGGATGAGCTGTTCGGCCAGCTCAGCCAGGATGCCCGCGAGCCAGGTCGCGGACTGGTCGTCGGGGTCGACGATGAGTAGGGCCACGGGCCTCCCCATTTCAGGAATTCCTCCGCCAGACGAGCGTGGCTGGCGATGGGCGGACGGTACTGGTCTGCCTAGCCCGGAGGGAATGGGGACAGATACAGAGGCGAGCTGCGCATAACTACGGAAAGGTGTGGATCAGTCCAGCGTCGCCAGCCGCACTATACCGACAGCGTCAGCCCGCCGCGAGCGGCCCGGCGCGTGACTGCCGCACCGCGCCGGACGGCCATCCCATTGCCGGTTCCGGCAGCGCCGTTGCCGTCCCCGCCGATGGCGGACGGGCCGTCCCGGGTCACCAGCTCCTGCAGCAGCTCGACCAGCTTCCCGGCGAGCCGGCCGGCGGCGACCTCCTCCCGCAGCACGACCAGGGCCGCCTCGGTGGGCAGCGCCGGGCGGTGCGGACGGGGGCGGACCAGGGCCGCGTAGGTGTCGACCACCGCGAGCAGCTGAGCGCCGAACGGGATCTGCCGGCCTCGCAACCCCCGCGGGTAGCCGGAGCCGTCGAGCCGTTCGTGATGTGCCCGGACAGCCGCGACCGGCACGCCGACGCGGCTGAGCGGCTCCAGGATGTCGGCGGCGACGTCGGGATGGCGCCGCAGCAGCTCGACGGCGGCGGGATCCAGCGCGCCAGGCACCGCCAGCGTGTTCCCTGGCACGTCCAACAGTCCGATGTCGTAGAACATGGCGGCCAGCTCCATGCCGCGGACGCGCATCGGCGACCAGCCGAGCTCGACGGTCATCTCGCGGGTGAGGATGGCCGCCAGACGGGCATGGCCTTCGCGCCCGTGGCCGCTCGCCTCGGCGGTGCCGATCATCGTGCCGAGGATCACCTGGAGGGAGTGCGCCAGCGACTCGCGGGCCGAGCGCAGGTGCTCGCGCTCCTCGCTGCGGTTGACCCGCGCCGCGGCGGTCTCGGTGCGCAGCAGCGCCTCCTCGGCCGCCTCGGTCACCGAGCGCAACGTCGCCAGCGGCGAGACCGGCTCGACCCGCTCGGGGACCCGATGCGGGTCGTGGCGGCCACGCATCGACGAGGCGACGCGGATCACCAGGTCCTCGGCGCTGCAGGGGTAGGTGAGCAGGTCGGTCACGCCGAGCGCGAGGGCGGGCGTGAAATCGATTGGGGCGTCGCGGCCAACCACCCCGAGGACCGGCACGCGGGGGGTCATCTCGCCCAGGCGCTGGAGCACCGGCGTCCACACCGTGACCTGCTCGACCTGGACCGCCACCAGCGCCGGCCGCTGCGCGTCGAGGCTGCGGCCAGCCTCGTCATCCTCGCGGGCGAGCGTGCAGGCGAGCCCTGCGTCCAGCAGGGCGTCACGCATCCACAGGCCGATCCCGTCGGCGGAATCCAGGACGAGCACGGGGACGGACAAAGGCGACTCCCAAGGTCACATTGGCCAAGGTCACATTGGCGAGGGGTGGCGCAAACGACCGCTGACCAACACCACTGCCCAGATGCTACGCACTTGTGGTGCTTCGCCCCATGGACCGAACTCGTGATCGCCACTACCGAGTTCTGCGCAGACTCTCGGGCGTTGAGCCGCCCAGCAGCAGGTTCGGGGAGCCTCGGCAGCTTCCGGGGCGCTGCGCGGCTCAGCGGGGCGGTTCGACCAGCCGGATCCGCATCGCCTCGCGGACCGCGTCGACGCGGTTGTTGACGTGCAGCTTGCGGTAGATGTTGCCGATGTGGGTGTTCACCGTACGCTCGGAGATGACCAGCTGGCTGGCGATCTGCCGCGAGGTGAGCCCTTCGGCCAGCAACGCGAGGATCTCGCGTTCCCGGCCGGTGAGCAGGTAGTAGATGTCGGCGGCGGCTTTGGTCTCGTCGGCGTAGCGGTTGAACTGGTGCAACAGCTTGCGTGCCTGGACCGGGTCGAGGAACGAGCCGCCGGCGGCGACCGCCTTGACCGCCGAGCGGATGTCGTCGAGCGTCGCCGATTTCGGCAGGTACCCGGAGGCGCCAGCCTTGATCGCCTCGAAGATCGTCTCCTGGTCCTCGTGGACGGTCAGGACCACGACGCCCACCGAGGGGTGGTCCTGGCGGATCTGCCGGGTGGCGGTGATGCCGTCCTTGCGGGGCATGTCGACGTCCATCAGGACGACGTCGGGCAGCAGCTCGCCGACCCGTTCGATCGCCTCGTTGCCGTCGCTCGCCTCGCCGATGACCTCGACGCCCTCGGCGTTCCTGCAGAGCAGGACCACCCCGTGCCGGGTGACGGAGTGGTCGTCAACGACCAGCACACGGGTCGCGGTACTGCCATTACGGTCGCCGCCGTCGCTCACCTCTGCACTCCCTCGGATGTTGGCGTGGGGATCTCCAACCAGAACACGGTGCCGCCCTCGCCGCCACGTCCCCCGACGGAGCCGCCGAGCACCTCGGCGTAGGCGCGGGCGAGGGTGAGCCCGAGGCCCGCCCCGGAGCCGCGCCGTTCGATCGGCTCATCCGAGCGAATGAAGGGCCGGAACAGGTCGCTGAGCGCCTCGTTGGACAGACGCGTTCCGGTGTCGTGCACCTCCCAGCGGGAGCCGCCCGGCACGGCGGTGACGGTGACGGTGACCATACCGAGGCGGGGCCCGTAGGCCAGGCCGTTCTCGACCAGCGGGCGCAGCGCCATGCGGACCAGCTCGGCGTCGCCGACCAGCTCGGCGTCGACCCCGCCGGCGGGCTGCACCCGGACCCCCTCGGTCCCGAGGTCGTCGATCAGGGTGAGGAGCACGTCACGGGGGCGGAACGGGCGCGCGAGCGCCTCGATCCCGCCGCTGACCCTGGCGAGCAGCAGGAAGTCGCGCACCAGACCCTGCAGCCGGTCGACCTGGGTGAGGACGAGCTGCAGGAACTGCTGCACGGTTTCCGCGTCGAGCTGGTTGCCGCGCTGCAGCAGCGTGGAGACGAAGCCGCGGATGCACGCCAGCGGCGTGTTGAGCTTGTGCGCGGCCAAGCCGAAAAGATCGCGCCCGTCCTCCTCGAGGCCCAGCAGCGAGGGGGCCGTGGGGCTCTGGGTCATAGGCCGCGTTCCCTCCACGGGAGAAACATCACGTCCGGGCATTCGCGAACACCTTACGTCTGCAATTGTCGTACAGATAGAGGCTGCCTACCAACATAGCTACCAGAACCACTCGCGATGACTATTTCAGAGATAGTCTCCCGAGGCCAGCATCTGGATGGGAGCGACATTCCATCCGCAGCGTCCGGCCTCATGCCTGACCCGCTTGACCTGCCAGGATAGGCTTCGTCGTCGGTTTGGGGCTGCCATTCGGGCCGGGTTCCTCGGTGACCGCGAACACCGTGGTCGGCTCGATCGGCAGTGCGAAGGCGACCGCTTGGACGCCGCTACCGGCACCGAATACCCCTGCCTTGGTGGCATTGGCCAGGTTCCCGCCAGGGATGCTCCAGAGCTCGTAGACCTGCCGCTGGGCGGCGGGAGGGAGCCCCTGGACCAGAAGGACGCCCTGGTCTCTGGACGAGGAGGCGACCACGGTGGCCTGGGTCCCAGTTGTGGCGGCCGGCCCGCTCAGCTGGACCTTGGCGGTCCGCGAGTCGGTCAGCAGCTGGGCGGCCAGCGCCAGGCCTTGCAGGCGGCCGTTGATCTGCTGGTTCTGGTGCCGCAGCGACACGTTCCACAAGGAGACGGCCACCAACGCCAGCACGCACGCGGCCATGGCGAGCCGGGGGGCGAGCCGGGGGGCGGCACGCACACCCGCGCCCGCGCCTGCCCCGGCGGCGGCCAGCCCGGCACGGCCGCGACGCCGCGGCAGCGCCAGCCGGCGACGCCCGCCGCCGACCTCACGCATGATCGCCTGGCGCAGGCCCGGCGGTGGCTCGACCGCGGGGGCCGCGTAGGCGAGCTTACCGAGCACGTCCTCAAGCTCGCGCAGGTTCGGCGGGCAGGTCTCGCAGGTCCGCAGGTGCTCCTCGAACGTCTCCACGTCGTCCGGTTCGAGCGCCCCGAGCACAAAGCCCGCTGCGAGCTGCTCGAACTCGCTGTGGCTCAGTGTCGGGTCCATGGTCGCTGCTCCTGTTGGCCGGTGTCGCGCAGCGCGTCTCTCAGCTTGCGCATCCCGGCGGCCATCCTGGTCTTCACGGTGCCGAGGGGGACGCCCACCAAGCCGGCGACCTCTCGTTGTGTATAACCTCCAAAGTAGGCGAGCAGCAGCGCCTCACGTTGCGGCGCCGGCAGCTGCCCCAGCGCGCCGCGCACCTGGGCGCCGCGCTCGGCCGCCTCCACCTGCGCTTCGACGTCGTCCTGCCGGCTCGCTTCGAATTCCAGCACCTCGTCGGTGGTGCGGTGGCGGCGCAGGTTCTCCTCGCGGCGCACGACGTCGACCGCCCGGTGGTGGGTCATCGACAGCAGGTACGTCGAGACCGACCCCTTCCCCGGGTCGAACCGGCTGGCGTCACGCCAAAGCGACAAGAAGACCTCCTGGACGACGTCTTGGGCCATCGTTTCGTCGGCCAGGATCCGGCGCGCCAGGGAGTAGGCAACCTTGCCAAAACGCTCGTAGAGCGCCTCAAGGGCACCAGCGTCTCGTTGCGCGACGAGCGCGACAAGCTGCCCGTCGTCGAGACCCCGATATGGCCTGGCTCCTCGCACCCGCTCAGGATCCTTCCAGCTAGGCATTCGATCCGGAACCGCTCTTGGATTGCGCCCCCCCAGCGGGCCAGCGACGGCACAGCCAGAGTCGGCACGGACGCTAACATTCAGACCCGGGGGCGGCAACGAGGCAGGACGCCGGAACCGGTCGGAATGGTTGAGGACCGGGCGCTGGCGTTGCTATAGTTCGCTCCTCGCATGCGGATGTGGCTCAGTTGGTAGAGCATCACCTTGCCAAGGTGAGGGTCGCGGGTTCGAGTCCCGTCATCCGCTCCACCTCCGAGCAGCCAGCGCCCTCCGGCACCCCGGAGGGCGCTCTGCCGAAGGCGACACGGCGGTGTGGCCGAGTGGTTCAGGCAAGGGTCTGCAAAACCCTGTACCCCGGTTCAATTCCGGGCACCGCCTCCATCCGTATCGCAACGGTGTCCCAGACCCCGTAAGATCGGACCCACCCGGGCGCTTAGCTCAGCGGGAGAGCGCTTCCCTGACACGGAAGAGGTCACTGGTTCAATCCCAGTAGCGCCCACCACCAATAACCGCAGGTAGGGCCGGGTCTTGGAACCTGGCGTCACGGCCGGGGCGCTCATGGACGGGGCTTTGGGCAGCAAACGGGCAGCATCTACGCAGCAAGGTGTGCTGGCATGGAGGTCCGTGACCGATT
>DASWDC010000142.1:0-2145 GCA_036395655.1 Actinomycetota bacterium
GCTACTTCGCCGAGCCGGGCGCGAGGAACTGGGCCCGCTACTCGCTCGCCACCGGGATCTTCGAGGTGAGCTTCTTCATCGGCTCCACCATCGTCGGCGCGATGGACGAGAACGGCGTCATCCACAATGCCCCGACCGGCATCCTCCAGCGCATCAGCATCGTCACCGGCTGGATCTGGCTCTCCCTGGTCGCCTACCGCGAGCTGCGCGCCCTCCCACAGACCGCCGAGGCGGCCGCCGAGCAGCCCCGCGTCGTCACCGCGTAGCCGCGTCGCGGCGCGAGCCGCCACGCCCGACCGGCCCTACCCCGCGTCATCTCCCCCCTTGGCGCGGGGTGGGGTTCCTTCGTGGATGGCGCGGACCAGGTCGATGGTGTCGGCCTCGGCGGCGGCCTTGTCGGGGCGGTAGCGCAGCACCCGGGCGAAGCGGAGGGCCAGGCCGCCGGGGTAGCGGGGGCTTGACTGGACGCCGTCGAAGGCGACCTCGACGACCAGTTCGGGGCGGACGCGGACGACCCAGCCGCCCTGGTCCTGCTCTTGGTCGACGGCGAGCTGCTGGAGGCGTTCGGTCTGCCAGGTGAGCAGCTCGTCGGTGAGGCCCTTGAAGGTCTTGCCGAGCATCACGAACTCGCCGCTTCGGGGGTCGCGGGCGCCGAGGTGAAGGTTGCTGAGCCAGCCGCGGCGGCGGCCGTGGCCCCATTCGGCGGCCAGGACGACCAGGTCGAGGGTGTGGCGAGGTTTCACCTTGAGCCAGCCGGCACCCCGGCGGCCCGCCTCGTAGGGGGCCTCCAGCGACTTCACCACCACGCCCTCATGGCCGCGGGCGAGGGTGTCGTCGAGGAACGCGGCGGCGGCCTCCGCCTCGCCGGTCACCAGGCGGGGGATGCGCAGCGGCTCCGGCGCGGCCGCCACGAGCGCCTCGCCGCGCGCGGCGCCGCCGCGGTCGATCAGGTCCTCGCCGTCGAGGTGCAGGACGTCGAACAGGAAGGTCGCCAGCGGCACCGAGGCCCGGACCCGCTCGACCTCCAGCTTGGAGCCGATCCGGCCGGCGGTCACCTGGAATGGGTGGGGGCGGCCGTCGAGGTGCAGGGCGATCGCCTCGCCGTCGAGCACGGCGGCCCGCACCGGCAGGGCCAGGGCGACCTCGACCACCTCGGGCACCCGGGCGGTGATGTCGTCCAGGGTGCGGGTGAACACCGCGACCTCGTTGCCGTCGCGGTGAATTTGCACGCGGACGCCGTCGAGCTTCCATTCGACGGCGGCGGGGCTGATGCGTTCCAGCGCCTGGTCGACGCTGGTGGCGGTTTGGGCCAGCATTGGCTGGAGGGGGCGGCCGACCCGCAGGTGGAAGGCGCGGAGGCCGGGGACGCCCTGGGTGAGGGCGGCCTCGGCGACCGGGCCGAGGGCGCCGCGCAGCATCAGGGCGCGGCGGACCTCGCGGGTGGGGACGGCGGCGGCGCGGGCGGTCGCCTCGACCATGACGCCTTCGAGGGCGCCCTGGCGGAGCTCGCCGCTGAGCAGGCCGACCAGGAAGCGGGTCTCGGGAGGGGTCGCGGCGCCGAACAACGCGGCGAGCAGCTGGCGCCGTGCGGCCTGGGAGCCGGGGCCGGTCTGCCGGCCGATCTGCTCGAAGGCGGCGTCGACGGCGGCGAGGGTGAGCGTGGCGGCGTGGCCGGGGTCACCGCCTCGGGCGCCGGGGCCGGGGCTGCCTGATGGGTCGATCTGGAGGTCGCGGAGGGCGGCGTAGCCGACGCCGATCTGGCGTTGGCGCAGTTCGCCGGACAGGAAGGCGACGGCGATGTCGACCTCGTGGGGTTCAAGGCGGCGGAGGCAGCCGGCGAGGCGGTCGATCTTGGCCAGGCGCGCGGAGGCGGACGCGACCGCGTCGGAGGTGGCGGCGATCTCGGCGAGCAGCGTGGGCATGGCGCCATTGTGCCCGGGTACCAGGACAAGCGGGTTCAGGGACTCCTTCAGGATTCCCGGGATACCTGCCCTGGTCGGAACACTTGCGCAGAACCATGCAATGGAGGCCGCCGCCGTTCCGCTCGCCTTGGTGAGCTGAGAGAATGCGCCGGATTTGGGAAGAACTTTCGGGGGGACATGGGGGGACGAGACGGTGACGATCGGATGGCCGACCGGGGAGGGC
>DASWDC010000143.1:0-6084 GCA_036395655.1 Actinomycetota bacterium
TCCGGCCCGAGCGCCGTGATCACCCCCGACGGCGTCGCCCACCAGCGTACCGGCCTCTACACCGAGACCACCATCCGCGCCCAGGTCGCGCCCCGAAGCGGCCTGACCCTCTACGCCCGCTTCGGCCGCCTGTTCGAAGCCGCCCTGTACCTGCTGGCCGCGCTGACGGTCGCCGCCGTCGGCCTGCTCCAGTTCCGGGAGCTGCGCAGCCGGGAGCGGGAGCGCGCCACCGCCACCCCCGAGGTGGCCGCCGGGACCAGCCCGGGGAGCGGCCAGTGACCGCCAAGGCGATCGCCAGGGCGCTGGTGGTGATCCCCACCTACAACGAGGCCGAGTCGATCGACGAGGCGATCAGCCGGGTGCTCGCCGCCGACCCGCGCGCCGACGTGCTGGTGGTCGACGACGGCAGCCCCGACGGCACCGCCAAGCTGGTCGCCGACCTGATCAACGCAGGCCCCGAACCGGCCCGGCTGCTCCTGCTGGAGCGAGACGCCAAGGCCGGGCTCGGCGCCGCCTACCGCGCCGGGTTCGCGTGGGGGCTGGACCGCGGCGGCTACGATGCCTTCGTCGAGATGGACGCCGACCTGTCCCACCCGCCCGAGCGCCTCCCCGCCCTGCTGGACGGGCTCGCCGACGCCGACCTGGTGATCGGCTCGCGGTATGTCCCCGGCGGGCGCACCGTCAACTGGAGCCGCCTGCGCGCGGCGCTGTCGCGGGGCGGCAACGCCTACGTCCGGCTCGCGCTGGGGGTACCGATCCACGACTGCACCGCCGGCTACCGCGCCTACCGCCGCCAGGTCCTGGAGGCGCTCCCGGTCGCCGAGGTCCGCTCCAACGGCTACTGCTTCCAGGTCGAGCTGGCCCACCGGACCTGGCAGGAAGGCTTCCGCGTGGCGGAGGTCCCGATCACCTTCACCGAACGCGCCAGCGGCGTCTCCAAGATGAGCCGCCAGATCGTCGCCGAAGCCCTCTGGCGCGTGACCGTCTGGTCCATCACCGGTGGCCGCCGCCGCACCCGCGGCCGGCACCCCGACAGCGTCGCCGCGACCCGCCCACGCCCGCGGGGCAAGGCCGCCCAGTGACCGCATGGACCGAACGGGGAGCGTCGTGACGGTGGCGGGTGCGCGGGGGAGGCGGGCGCCCTGGCTGGGCCTGGTGGTGGCGCTGGCCGCGGCCGCCGGGGCGGTCGACGCGATCAGCTACCTGATGGCGCAGGTCTTCACCGCCAACATGACCGGCAACGTGGTCCTGCTGGGACTTGCCGCCGCCCGCCACGACACCGCCGCCGCGCTGCGCTCCGGGATCGCCTTTCTCGGCTTCGCCGCCGGCGCCGCCGCCGGCGGCTGGGTGGCCTCCTGGTCGACCAGAGGACACGAGGGCCGGGACGGCGGGGGAGCGGGCTGGCCGTGGCCCGGGGCGGTCGTCGCGGCACTGCTGCTGGAGGTACCGCTGATGGTCGCGGCCGAAGCCCTGCTGCTGGCCGCCGGCGGCGAGCGGCTCGGCACCGCGCCACGCGATGCGCTGGTGGTGCTGACCGGCGCCGCGATGGGGGCGCAGAGCGCCGCGATGCGGCGGGTGGCGCTGCCCAACGTCGCCACCACCTACGTGACCGGGACCCTGACCGCGCTGCTGGCCACGACCCGGGGCGGGTCGCGCAGGCCGAGCCACCGTCCGCTGCAGGCGGCGGTGATCGCGGTCTACTCCGCCGCCGCGTTCGCCGCCGGAGCCCTGGAGCGCGGCGTCGGGCCCGCCGCCGGGTTCGCCGTGGCGGTGGTGGCATTCCTCGCCGTGGCCGCCACCGCGGTGGCGGGGTGGTGGCGCGCGCCGCACCGGGTCAGCGAGCCGCCGGTTCCGGGCCGAGCAAGGTGAGGGTCGCGTCGACGTCGACCTGCCGCAGCACGATCCGGATCGCGCTGTCGCGCACACCCGCCTGCTCCTTGAGGCGTCGGACCAGGTCGTCCAGGTCGTTGGCGTCGCGACAGGCGACCCGCAGCTGGTAGTCGAAGTCGCCGGTGACGTGCACCGCGTCGAGCACGCCGAGCAGGTGGCGGACGGTGCGCTCGAAATGCTCCGGCCGGGTCCCCGGAACCAGGCGGATGTCGAGCAGCGCGAGCAGCGGCCGGCCGAGCGCGGTCAGGTCCAGCTCGGCGCGGACCGCGGCGATCACGCCGACACGCTGCAGCCGGCGGATGCGCTCCGCGATGGCGTTCGGGCTCAGGTGGATCCGCTCGGACAGCTCGCGGAAACTGACGCGGCCGTTCACCAGGAGTGCTGCGAGGATTGCGCGGTCGATCTCGTCCAGCACTGCCGTTCCCCCCGACGAACTGGACAGCACCTGCAGAAACCTTGCACTAGGAAGATCTTGCCATGAATATGCGGTCGATGCGAGAACTATTTCGCATGTCGGGATGAACGGCCCAACCCGCTGGAAGCGCCCAGCGACGCGGCCGCTCGCGCCGGTCGCTCGCTTCCGCCCTGGCCTCGCGCCGTACTGGCACGGCATCATGCCTGGCGGAACCTGGAGGAGCGGCGGGCGCCGCCGAGCGGGATCGAGCGGGAGGGCGCGGGTGGTGACGAGGTGGCGGCGGCGCCCGCCGGACCCGGCGGTCGAGGCGGCCTGGGCGAGCTTCCTGCGGTTCGCCCAGGCGCTCGACGAGGCCAGCAGGGCGCTGCTCGCCACGGTCCCGTCCGCGCGGCGGCCCGGCGTGCCGCTCGACGCCTCCGTCGCCGGCTTCCTCGCCGGCCTCGACGCCGCCCGCGCGGAGCTGCCCAACTGGCAGCCCCCGGCCCTCCGCGAGCGGCTCGGCGAGCGTCGTGCGGCCACCATCGCGGCGCTCGACGCGGCCGAGCGGCGCGCCCGGGAACTCCCCGCCGCCACCGCCGGGCTCGACTACGAGCACCGCAACGAGCTGATCACCGAGACCCTCGACGAGCTGCTCCCGATCCAGGACGCCGAACGGGCCCTGCGCGCCCTGCGCCGCGGCCGCTGACGCCAGCCACCCCCGCGCCCAGCGCCGCGGTGCCTGTCGGCGGTTTGTTGGTTGTTCCCCAACCGGTCACACCGTGCCCTCGGGGTTCACGCCTTCTCCAGTGAAGACACCATTCCGCCGCGATCCAGGACCACCGCGCAGAACCCCGCGTCCGGTCCAGAGAACTGGTTCGCGGCCTGCACGAGGGCGAGCAGACCAAGATGGGTGAGCCGCAGATCACTGCCGGGCCGGTGCTGGCGGACCGCGCGCTCGACACGCAGCGCGCGGGCCGCCAGCAGGCTGCTCACGACCTCCTCGGGCAGCGCCCGGCTGGAAACCCGCCCGCCGGCCCGGGCGACGTTCCGGATCGCGCAGAGCTGCGCCGGGTTCAGATGTGGGATCTCCTCCCGCAGGCTTGGCCGCCTCACCGGTTCCACCGGCTCCCTCGCGTCGCCGTCGCCGTCGCCGTCGCGTTCGCCCCGCGCATGTCGCGCCCTCCTCCTGCCGAGCCAACCACCCACCACCGCGTTCGAAGGCTCTAGCAGACCGAACAACGTCCCAGGTTGTCGACGGAAACAAAGTCGTGTCGGGAACAACAAACAAAGGCACACAACCGGTCCGGGAGCGCTCATGGGTCGCCCATCCAAACCGCTCGATCCGTCCTCCTCCCAGGAGGCTCGCCTCGGCGCGGCGATCCGCCACCGACGCGAGCAACGCGGCATCACCCAGGAGCAGCTCGCCGAGGCGATCGGCTTCTCCCGCCCCCACATCGCGCTGGTCGAGCTCGGCAGAGCCCATGCTTCCGAAGAGCTGGTCCGCCGCTGCGACGAGGTCCTCGAAGCCGATGGCAGCGTCCTGGTCATCTACCCGGAGGTCGTCGCCGAACGAGAGCGGCGCCAGCAGGAAGCGGCCCGGCTGCGATCACGGCCGGCACCGCGGCCCCTGCCAGCCTCTGGCCGGGAACGCGACCGGGAACGCGACGCCGACGAGGAGCGCGCGCCCGGCCGCCGGCCTGACCGCGCCCAGCTCGCCGCCTTCTTCGGGTCCAGCCGGCGAGTGGTGATCACCATCCCCCTGCGGACCCTGCGGACCGGTCGCCTGGTGATCGCCTACGAGGACGTGGAGGCCGCCGAGACCCTGGCGCGGTTCATCCGCGGCGCCGGGATCGACACCCGCCTGCGCTATGTGGACCCCTCCGGCGAACTCGACTTCAGCCCGGCTGGGCTGGTGGTCATCTGCGGCACGAAATCCTCGCCGGTGATCGCCGGCCTCGTCGAGAAGCACGACCCGCTGTATG
Source organism: Actinomycetota bacterium (assembly GCA_036395655.1). Classification (GTDB taxonomy): domain Bacteria; phylum Actinomycetota; class CALGFH01; order CALGFH01; family CALGFH01; genus DASWDC01. The sequence continues at coordinate 4,267 of DASWDC010000143.1, forward strand.
CCTGCCGTCCCGACGAGCACGGCCGGGTGTGGATCATCGAGCGCGACACCGAGAACCGGCTCGGCTCCCCGATGGACCTCGGCTACCCCGCCAACCAGGACATCTGCTACTTCGCGCGGCTTCCCCGGCCAGGCACCGACCGGCCCTTCCTGTCGATCGGCGGCATCCACGCCGCCGGCTCGCTCGGCGCCGTCCACTACCTCACCAACCCCCAGCGCTTCCACGACCTCTACCAGGCCGTGGAAGCCAACCGCTTCACCATGGTGATCTCCAGCGCCTTCACCCGCGCGCCCCTGCGGATCCTCTCCAGCGAGGCGCTCACCGCCCCCCGCCTGCACCCCCGTGACCTCGGGTGCCACCACGACGCGGGGCGTGCATGAACAGCACCCGCACCGTCCGCTCCCAGAGCAACCCCGACACCGCCAGCGAACGCATGAGCGCCGAGATCACGCTCGGATCCGCGCCCGCGACCGGCAAGCCGGCCAGCGAGGATCTCGTCGTCGCGGCCGATGGCATCGCCGACGGGGTCACCATGGTCCTGGACGGCGCCAGCATCCCTCTCGGGATGGCCGCCTGCTGCCAGCGCGACGCCGGCTGGTACGTCCGCCAGCTCGCCGCCCGGCTCCTCGCCACCCTCGCCGCCGACACCCTGCTCGACCTGCGCACCGCGCTGGCCGCCGCGATCCTCTCGGTCGACCAGGCGCACGCGGCCACCTGCCCAGCGACCTGCCACGACCGCGACCGGCTCGGCCCCTCCGCGATGGTGGCGCTCACCCGCCGCGCCGGCGACCGGCTCGACTGGCTGCTGCTCGGCGACGCGACCCTGCTGATCGCCAACGACGCCGTCGTGGCCTGCCACAGCGACCGGCGCCTCGCCGCGGTCGGGCGGGAGCTGCGCGCCCGAGTCCGCCGGCAGCTGCGCACCGGCGGCGGCTACGCCAGCCCCGCCTACCACGACGCGCTCACCACCCTCGTCCAGACCGAACGCACCCTCCGCAACACCGCCAGCGGCTACTGGGTCGCTGCCGCCGACCCCACCGCCGCCGCCCACAGCCGCACCGGCAGCTGCCGCATCGGGCGCGGCCCGGGCGAGGTCCGCCGCTTCGCCCTGCTCAGCGACGGTGCCGAGCGGGCCGTGGGTACCTTCCGGCTCTACGGATCGTGGGCGGCCCTGCTGGACGCCCTCGCCCACGACGGGCCGATGGCCATCATCGCCGCCGTCCGCGCCGCCGAGGCCGGCGACCCCGACGGGCGCCGCTACCCCCGCACCCGCTCCAGCGACGACGCCTCCGCCCTGGTCTGCGACTTCGGCCCGCCAGCCAGCTGACGCCCCGCCCGGCAGCTTCCTCCGGTCGTCCGCGCTCGGCCCGTACCCTGGTCAGGCAACGGACGGCAACGGATGGAGCAACGGATGGAGCAACGGATGGAGCCAGCCCAGCCGGAAGCGGAACGGCCACGCACCAAGGAAGACGTCCTGCCGCCCGGTGCCCGACACTGCTTCGCCTGCGGCGACGACAACCCGATCGGCCTGCACCTGACCGGCATCCGCCGGGTCGGCGACGAGGTCCGCGCCACCCTCCATCCCCGCCCCGAGTTCCAGAGTTATCCCGGCGTCCTGCACGGCGGCCTGACCGCCACCGCCCTGGACGAGCTGATGGCCTACGCCAGCATCATGCTCGCCGGGATCTGGGGCGCGACCGCGACCATGGAGGTCCGCTACCGCGCCCGGGTCCCCTACGACGCGTCGCTGGAGCTAGTCGCCGGCGTGACCGGCGAGCGAGCCCGGCGGGTGCGCGCCTGGGCGAAGCTGCTTCTGCC
>DASWDC010000144.1:0-2049 GCA_036395655.1 Actinomycetota bacterium
GTCGACGGTGTGGAAGCCGTCGAGCAGCTCCCGGAACCGGTCCGGGCCGATCGCGATCATCAGCGACAGGCCGATCGCCGAGTCGAAGGAGTAGCGGCCGCCGACCCAGTCCCAGAATCCGAACATGTTGTCCGGGTCGATGCCGAACCTGGCCACCTCGCCGGCGTTGGTGGAGACGGCGACGAAGTGGTGCCTGACGGCCTCCTCGCCGCCACCCAGCTTCCCGAGCAGCCAGTCGCGGGCGCTGTGGGCGTTGGTGAGCGTCTCCAGGGTGGTGAAGGTCTTGGAGGAGACGATGAACAGCGTCTCGGCCGGGTCCAGGTCGGCGGTCGCCTCCCAGATGTCGGTCCCGTCGACATTGGAGACGAACCGGAACCTCCGCGAGCGGTCGCTGTAGTCCCTGAGCGCCTCGTAGGCCATGGCGGGCCCGAGATCGGAGCCGCCGATGCCGATGTTGACGACGTTGCGGATCGGCCGGCCGGTCACCCCTAGCCAGGCGCCGGAGCGGACCCGCTCGGCGAAGGCGGCCATCCCGCGCAGCACCGCGTGGACCTCCGGCACGACGTCCTGCCCGTCGACCATGATGGAGGCTCCCTCGGGGGCGCGCAGGGCGACGTGCAGGACCGGGCGTCGTTCGGTGACGTTGATGCGCTCGCCGCCGAACATCGCCTCGATGCGCTCCCGCAGCCCGGCGCGTTCGGCCAGCGCCACCAGCAGCGCGATCGTCTCGGCGGTGAGCCGGTTCTTGGACCAGTCGAGGTAGAGGTCCCCGGCCTCGCAGGTCATCGTCTCGCCGCGGGTGGGGTCGGCGGCGAACAGTTCCCGCAGGTGGACGCCGCGCATGCTGGCGTGGTGCTCGGCGAGCGCCTTCCACTCGGGCGTCTCGGTGATCTGGGTGGTTCCGGTTCCGTTGGTCATCGCTGGAGTCTATTCAGATTTCGACGTCGATCGCCCGCAGGATGGCGGCCAGCTCCTGGTCGGTGGTGTACCCGCCGGGGCGGGGCGGCGGCGCGTTCCAGGGTGAGTCGGGGCGGTAGATCTCGACCAGCCGGCGGCTGCCGTCCGGCTGGCGCACCGGGAAGAAGGTGCCCATGTCCCGCTCGGCGAAGATCTCCACCAGGGCGTCGTCGACGGCCCGCAGGCCGTGGAGGGTGTTGGGCGGGATCACGGCGACGTCGCCTTCGTGGCAGGTCTGGCGCTCGTCGTCGATCCGGATGACGACCTCGCCGCCGAGGACGCGGACCACCTCGTCCCCGGCGTGCAGGTGCACGTAGCCGTGGTAACCGGCGGCCATGCGCCCGCTCGCCAGCAGCAGCCGCTCCAGGCCGTGCGGCCGGCCCGCGATCAGGCGGAGCGTGCGGAGTTCCGGTTGGGGCGTTCGCGGTGACAGGAATGTGGTGAAATATGTCATGATACTCACGGTCGCACCAAAGCGACCAGTGGCGCAAGACTGTAATCTGCACCCTACTCCTCCCCCCGCACCGGCCTCCTACCGTTTGGCGAGGGCAAGGGCGAACTGGCCCCGCCGGTCGGTGTGCCAGCCCTCCAGCGCCAGCCCCGCGGCGCTCAGCTCCCGCTCCACCACCGACCGGGTGAACTTGCAGCAGATCTCGGTGCGGACCTCCTCACCGGCGGCGAGCGGGACGGTCAGGTCGAGGGCCGGGAACTCCAGCACCAGGTCCTTGCTCGCCCGCAGGCGCATCTCGATGCGGGTCTGGCGCTCGTCGTAGCGGGCGACGTGCTCGAACGCGTCCACCGGGATGGGGGCGTCCAGTTCGCGGGCGAGCACCCGCAGGACGTTGCGGTTGAAGGCGGCGGTCACCCCGGCCGCGTCGTCGTAGGCCGCCTCCAGGGTGGCGCGGTCCTTGACCAGGTCGACGCCGAGCAGGAAGCGGTCGCCGGGCCGGCAGGCGGCGGCGACCCCCGCCAGCAGCGCGGCACGCTCGCCCGGCGCGAGGTTGCCGATGGTGGAGCCGAGCAGCACCACCAGGCGGCGGCCCTGGCGGGGCACCTTGGGCAGGTCGGCGGTGAAGTCGCCGACGTAGCCGT
>DASWDC010000145.1:0-7188 GCA_036395655.1 Actinomycetota bacterium
TGGAGGCGATCGAGCAGAACCGCCGGGAAAAGGACCAACTCGCCGCGCTGCAGGCGCTGGTCAGCCGCCATCTGGAGTGGGCCGGCCTGCGCGACCGGCTGCAGCTGCTGCGCGAGCTGGCGCGGCCGGCCGCCGAGCACCGCGACCTCGCCGCCGAGGCCGAAAAGGTCCGCGTCACCGTCCAGACCAAGCGCCAAGAGATCACCGCCGACCAGGCCATCCTCGACGACCTCGCCAAGCAGGCCCCGGCGCTGGAGGCCAAGCTCCACTCGCTGGTCGACGAGAGCGAGCAGCTGGCCGAGCGGCTGGAGGGCGCCGCCGAGGAGCGTCGCGACCTGGACACCCGCGTCGCCGCCCTGCAGGCCCGGGTGGACGAGGCTCGCGCCTCGGCGCTGCGCCTGGCGTCTGCGAGGGGCACCGGTGAGCGCGACGCCAGCCAGGCGGAAGCCGAGGCCAAGGCCGCCGAGTCGATGCTGCAGACCACCCTGGCGCGGCGCCGCGAGATCGCCGCCGAGCTGGCCGATCGCCAGTCCGAGGCGGCCACGCTGGAGTCCGGCGGGGTGATCGTCCCGCCGGAGGTGGAGGCGTTCCGCGCCCTGCTCGCCGAGCAGGGCGTCCACAGCGCGGTCGTGGCCGAGCTGCTGGAGGTGACCGACGAGGCCGATGTCGCCACCCGTGCCGAGGCCGCGCTCGGCGAGGCGCTGTGGGCGCTGGTGGTCCCGGCCGACACCTACCGGGACGTGACCGCCATGGCCGCCTCGCGCGGCTACCGCTACGGCATTGTGCGCGCGGCGGCCGGCGAGCCGCACGGCGTGCTCGCCCAGGTGATGGCACCGGGGGAGGTCGGCCTGCTGCTGGAGCGCTACGACGCCCTGGCGGCGCTCGAAGCCGGCCAGGCGCTCAGCCAGTCTGCCCGCGGCCACGTCGCGGTCACCGGCAACGGGATGCACTACTCCGAGGCGATGGCGCGGCTGCAGGCTCCCGCCCGGCCGGTGCTCGGCCGCAACGCACGGGACCGGCACCTGGCCGCGCTGCGGGGCGAGATCAACCGGCTCAGCGAGGAGCTGGCAAAGGTCGACCTCGCCATCCCCGAGCTGCGCGCCTCCTGGCTGAAGGCGATGCGCCTGCTGGAGTCGGCCCGCAACGTCTCCGACCAGCACGCCGGCACCGCCCAGAACGAGCGTGCCCTGGAGCAGGCCAAAGCCGCCCGGCCCGGCCTGGTCGAGCGCGAGGCGGTCCTGCGGCGCGAGCTGCGGCGGATCGACGAACGGCGCGGCGCCGCCGGCGCCGAGCTGGACATGGCCAGGAACATGCAGGCCGAGGTGGAGGGCCGCCTCGCCAAGGACCTGCCGCGGCTGACCGAGCTGGAGACGCGCCTGACCGGTTTCCAGGCGGAGCTGGAGGAGCGCGCCCTCGACCCCGCCCAGCAGGCCGTCCTCGATGCCGGGGACCTGCCCGGCACCGAGTCGCTGCTGCGCGACCTGGAGTGGCTCCAGGGCCAGGTGGACGACCTGAAGCGCTTCCCCAACGAGGTGCGCGACGACGGGACGCTGGCCGCGCGCGACGCGCAGGCGCGCGTGGTGGCGGAGGCCGACGCGCTCACCGAGCAACTCCACCAGGACCTGGAGGCGCAGCAGACCCGCGCCGACAGCTCGACCCACCGCTTCGACCAGCGCGTCCGGCGGGTGATGGACCGCCTCGCCATCGAGTTCGCCAGGATCTGCGAGATCGCCGGCTGGCGTGGCGAGCTGCACCTGCTGCCCGGCGAGCGTCCCGACGACTACGGCCTCGACGTGCTGGTGGCGCAGCGGCCCGGCGACCGGCTGCGCTCCTACCGCGACGCGGCCCACTCCGGCGGGCAGCGGGCCACCATCGCCATCGTGCTGCTGCTGGCCGCCATGGGCGCCGCCGACGCGGCCGACCTGCTGCTGATGGACGAGCACATCGCCCACCTCGATTCCACCAACATCGACCACGTCGCCGCGCTGATGCATGCGCTCGGCGACCGGGTGCAGTTCCTGCTGGCCACCCCGACCAACGCCGAGTCGCTGCGGCTCTCCTGGTGCGATCTGCAGCTCGCCTTCCTGCCGCGCGACCCGGGCCGCGCCTACTCGCCTCCGATCCGGCTGCTGTCGCGCCTCGGCGTCGGCAACCTGGAGTCCCGCCTGCCCGAGGGAGAACTCGCCTCCTGAGCACTCCCTCCTGAGCACTCCGCCGAGCAACAAACAAACTGGAAACAAAGCGGCAGCTAATACCTCAATCAAAGTTCAACAAATAAGAGGGGACGGAGAGGCGCTGGACCGAGCGCCGTCTCCGTCCCCCTTTGAGGGCGGCGGGGCCGGGCTGCCCTACATCCCCGCAGGTCAGCCGCTACCCTTGAGGTGCAGGGGAGGCCCCCCTCGCCCGCCCGCCCACGCTGGCAGAGGCTCCGTCCAGCGGATTCCCCTACCAATTCGCCTGACTGATTGCTCGGCCAGCCTGGTCGATCGAGCTCAGTCTATTCGACACGCGCCTGCAGGAAAAGTTTCGCGGAAATCTTCCGCCGATCGCCTGCCGATCGCGTTTACAGCCCGGAGCGCCGCACCGGGCGGTCGAGCAGCCAGCGGTGCGGGATCTCGACCAGGCTGCCGTCGCGGTCGGCGACGGTGATGCTGGCGATGCCGACGTCGGTGATCGTGCCGGCGTAGTCCTCGACCTGGATCTGCTCGCCGACGGCGAAGCGGTCGTCGACGTAGCGGCCGGCGATCACGTTGCTGGCGAGCCGCCAGGCACCGAGCCCGATCGCCAGCGCCGTGCCGAGCCCGATGGAGAACATCAGGATGTAGAGCACGGTCGTCAGCACGGCGGTCTGCACGCCGATCTCGTCGGCGGCCATGAGGATGCCGAGCCCGAGGATCGCCCAGTAGGCGCTCTTGGCCACCAGCGGCCCGGCGGCGACGTTCATCCGCCGCAACATCCCCTCGGCGAGGCCGCGCACCAGGCCGGCGGCGAGCGCCGCGAGCCACAGCATCACCAGCGCGGTGCCGAGCTTGGGCAGGAAGCCGATCACGTGCGCGGGCACGTTCGAGAGCAGGCTCGGTGCCAGCAGGCTCAGCGAGATGATCACGGTGACCAGCACCAGGAACCAGAACACCCCGTTGGCCGCGCTCTGCGGCTGCAGCGGCCCGCCCTCCTGCGCGGGCAGCACCCGCCGCAGCACCCGCGTGATCAGGATCCGGGTCAGCATCGCGACCGCAATGCCAACCACCAGGATCGAGCCGGCGGGCACCAGGCGTGCAACCAAGCTCACCGTGTCACCTCTTCCCCCTCATCGGCCCCTCGCGAACCCGGAGTAGGTGAGCAAAGCCCATCCGAGCCGTGGGAGCAAACCACTGAAGAACTCCGCGACCTTCGCGGCGAACAGCGCCCGGCGGATGCGCTGCATCGTCACCCGGTCGATCTTGTCCGGCGCCGCCACCCGCTCAGCCGCCAGCTCACCGACCAGCACCCACAGGCGCCGCAGCTCCACCAGGGCCGCCTGGCAGACCTGGCAGCCGGCCTGGTGCGCCAGGTCGCCAGGCTCGCCGTCGGCGACCTGCCACATCAGGCCGACCAGGTCGACCCCACAGCTGAGCGGCCGGCTGGCGGCCTCCATGGCGCTCATCGCCACTGCCTCATCGCGTCCAGGAGCCCGAGGCGGGCCCGGTGCAGGCGGCTCTTGACCGCGGCGACGCTGATGTCGAGCATCGCGGCGATCTCGTCGTAGTGGTGGCCCTCCAGATCATGGAGGACGAGCGGGGCGCGCTGCTCAGGGGTGAGCTGGTCGATCGCCTGCTTCAGGTCGTCGAGCTGCCAGTTCACCTCGACCACCCGCTCGGGCGCCCGCGCGGGCGGCGCCGCGACCTCGACCTCGGGCAGCGGCACGGCGGGCCTACGGGCGCGCAGCAGGTTCAGGCAGCGGTTGGTCACGATCCGGTGGATCCAGGTCGAGAACCTCGCGTCCGAGCGGAAGCCGGCCAGCCCGCGCGACGCGTGGACGAACGCTTCCTGGGTGGCGTCCTCGGCCTCCCCCTCGTCCCCGAGCATGCGCAGCGCGACCCGGTACACCGTGGTGCGGTGGCGACGGACCAGCTCCTCGAACGCGTCGAGGCGTCCCGCCTTCGCCCTGGTAACCAGATGGTCATCGTCGAGCTGCAGTTCCATCCAGGCCGGTTCCTGTCCCCTGGTTCGACAGCATCACCATGGGAAAGTTACGCACACGAGCCGTGAAACTCTCAAACCGCGGACCCGATCCCCACCCGCCAAAGGGGCCGGAGGGGTCTAAGCGGCCTCATCAGAGCTGGTTTCGGCCGCCGTGGGGGTCGCCGGGGCCCGGTCGGCGGCGGGGTCACGCTTCCGCCGCGCGGCCAGGGCGGCGACCGCGGCGGCGAGCAGGCTGGAGACGCCGGCCAGGACCAGGGCCGAGCGGGGGCCGTAGCGCTCGGCGAGCCAGCCGACCAGAGCGCTGCCGAAGGGGGTGGAGCCGAGGAACACCAGGCCGTAGAGGGACATCACCCGGCCGCGCATCTCTGGGGCGGAGCCGAGCTGCAGGGTGGAGTTGGCGGTGGCCATCGCGGTGACGGTGGCGAACCCGATCGGGGCGAGCACCAGCGCCTCCAGCAGGACGTTGGGGACGACGGCGGCCAGCAGCGACAGCAGCCCGAAGGCCGCCACCGAACCGGCCAGGAGCTTGCGGGTCGGGCGTGCCCGGCTGGCGGTGAGCAGGGCGCCGACGACCGCACCGAGCGCCTGGACCGAGGCGAGCATGCCGTAGAGGCCGGCGCTGCCGTGGAAGGTGAAGCGGGCGAGCAGCGGCAGCGCCACCCGGTAGTTGAGCCCGAAGGTGCTCACCACCAGCATCAGCAGGATCGTCCACGACAGCAGCGGGGTCGCGCGCACGTAGCGGAGCCCGTCGCGCACCTGGCCCCGGGAGCGCTCCACCGGCGCCTGGCGGTGGAGCTCGCCAGGGTCCATCAGCCGCAGCCCACCGATGACCGCCAGGTAGGACGCCGCGTTGAGCAGGAAGGCGGGGGCGATCCCGGTGACCGCGATCAGCACGCCGGCAGCGGCCGGGCCGATCACCCGGGCGGAGTTGAACACGGCGCTGTTGAGGCCGACCGCGTTGGCGACGTGGTCGCGGCCGACCATCTCGGTGACGAACGACTGGCGCGTCGGCATGTCGAAGGCGGTGGCGCAGCCGAGCAGCGCGGCGAGCAGGTAGACCATCCACAGCCGCACCGCCCCGGTGGCGGTCAGCACGCCGAGGGCGAGCGCCAGGCTGGCCATCACGCTCTGGGTCGCCAGCAGGAGCTTGCGCTTGTCGACCCGGTCGGCGACCAGCCCGCCCCAGATGGCGAGCAGCAGCACCGGGGTGAACTGCAGCGCGGTGGTGATGCCCACCGGCAGGGCGCGGTTGGTGAGCCGCAGCACCAGCCAGTCCTGGGCGATCTGCTGCATCCAGGTGCCGCTGACCGACACCAGCTGGCCGAAGAAGAACAGGCGGTAGTTGCGGACCTGGAGGGAGCGGAACGTCCGCCGCGTCGCTCCCCCGATGGCCGCGATCCCGGCGGTCAACCGAGGTCCACCTCCAGCAGGCGCTCCAGCACGGAGGCGGCCTGGCGGAGGAGCTCGGTCTCCGCGGGGGTGAGGGCGGCCAGGCGTGCGGCCAGGTAGGCGTCCTTGCGGATGCGGCCGCGGCGGAGCAGCTCGCGGCCGGCGGGGGTCGCCTCGACCCGGACGATGCGCCGGTCGCCGGGGTCGGCCTGTCGGGCGACCAGGCCGGCCTCCTCCAGGTTGGCGACGATGCGGGTGATGCTGGGCGGGCGCACCTGCTCGATCGCGGCGAGGGCGCCAAGGGTGAGGGGCCCGCGCTTCTCGATGCTCCCCAGGGCCGAGAGCTGCGAATAGGTGATCTCCTCCCCGGTCTGCTGGCGCAGGCGCCGGCCGAGCCGCGCGATCGCCAGCCGGAGCCGCACCACCAGGTCACGGTCGACCTCAGGCGCCTGGGCCTCCGCCTGCGCCTCGGCTGGGACTGGGAGCGGAGTGGGAGCCATCAAACCTCGCCATCAACGAGCCGGGAGTACTTCGCAAGGGTAATTAGCATTGCTAACTATCAACGCCCAAGGTAGCACGGTCCGTCCCATGTGCCAAGTCTGGGTTCCAGGTCTGGGTTCCGGGTCAGGCCACCTCAGGCCACGGCGGGGACGACCGCCGAGCCGAGCAGGGCGACCATGTCGAGGTCGTCGTGGACCAGGTGCTGCAGCATCACGCGATTCACCCCGGCGGCCTCCAGCGCGTGGAGCCGCTCGACCACCTCGTCGACGGTGCCGAGGATCCAGCGTTCCGGCGGGTTGGCGAGCAGGTCCTCGGGCCGCTCGCCGCTGCCGGTGCGTTCCAGCACGCGGGCGAGCCGGTCGCGCAGCTCGCCCCGGTCGCGGCCGACCACCGTCGTGGTCATCAGCGAGAACCGCAGCGTGTCCGGGTCGCGGCCGGCCTGCTGCCAGGCGCTGGCCAGCTTGTCGTGGCGCTGCTTGCAGTCGTCGATGGTGGCGGCGGTGGTGTTGTACTCGTCAGCGAAGCGGGCCGCCAGCTCGGCGCTGCGCGGCCCGGCGGCGCCGCCGATGAGCAGCGTCGGGCGCGGGCGCTGCAGCGGCTTGGGCAACGGGCTGACGTCCTCCAGCCGGTAGTGGGCGCCGCTGAACGAGAACGGCCCCGCTTCCCACGACCGCGTGACGATCTCCAGCTGCTCGGCCAGCAGGTCGAGGCGCGTCCCGCTGGACGGCATCTCGAAGCCGAAGGCGCGGTGCTCCGCCTCGTACCAGCCGGCCCCAAGGCCGAGCTCGACGCGGCCGCCGGAGATATGGTCGACCGTGGCCACGCTCTTGGCCAGCACCGAGGGATGGCGGAAGGTCGCCGGGGAGACCAGCGTGCCGAGCCGGATGCGGCTGGTGTGCGCCGCCAGCCCGGCGAGCGTCGCCCAGGCGTCGAGCGAGCCGCGCTCCAGCTGCCCGAACACCGACAGGTAGTGGTCGGAGCGGAACAGCCCCTCCAGGCCGTGCCGCTCGCAGGCGCCCGCCAGCGCGAGCCACTGCTCCCAGGTGACGTTCTCCTGGCCCTCGATCATCAAGCAGAGCCGCATGCGCACCTCCGGACGCGGGGTACGAAACCAAC
>DASWDC010000146.1:0-2857 GCA_036395655.1 Actinomycetota bacterium
CGAGAACCGTGCCTGGCCTGGCCTGCGGGAGAAGCCTGCCTTCGGCGATCCACGGGTCGATCGCAGGATTGCCGGTCAGCGGTGGCAGCTCGTCGGGTGGACGCGTGTTGGACGTAGTCATGCCACAACTCTAGTGGCAGCAGAGGCCTGAGCCTACGGGACCAGGACCGCGCGGCCGGTGATGTCGCCGACGCGAAGCCGCGCGAGGACGTCGTTGACCTGGTCGAGGGGGTAGGTCTGGGAGTGGAGGGTGATGCGGCCGGTGGCGTGGAGTTGGAGGAGTTCCCAGAGGTCCGGCCAGGAGCCGACGAGGTTGCCGAGGGCGGCGTGTTCGTTGACGACCAGGGGGTTGGAGGGGAGGGAGAGGGTGCCGCCGTAGCCGATGACGGAGTAGGTGCCGGCGCGGGCGAGCATGGCCATGCTGTCGGCGTGGGCGCGATCTCGTGGGGGGCGACGCCCTCGGGGAGCTTGATGAGCTCCCGCTCGGAGACCAGGACGTGGTCGGCGAAGCCGCCGTCGCGAGACAGGCCGGTGAACTGGTGGCGGACGCAGGATGTTAGGGAGACGTCACCCGGTCGTCAAACGTCGTGTCATGCGTTCCGGTGGCCGGTGATCTCGGTGGTGTGGTGGTGGACGAGGCCGGTCAGCTCGGGGGCGAACTCGGCCAGGACCTGGCGGACGCGGACCTCGCCGAGGGGGCCGAGGGCGTTGTAGACCTCGGCGAAGATGTCGCGGGCGTGGCGGCGGGGCCAGCCGTCGGGGAGCAGTTCGTCGGGCAGCTCGGGGTCGAGGTTGGGGAAGTTGCGCCAGGTGTCCATCACGGCGGTGCGGGCGATCAGCGCCTCGGCGGCACCGACCCCGCCCTGGCGGACGCGGCGCAGCAGCGGCTCGTACCCGCCGATGAACTCCTCGTAGACCTTGCGCAGGTCGTCGAGGTTCCAGGCGGCGATCGGGTCGCCGCCGCCGGGACCGCCCGGCTGGTGGGTGGCGGTCATCACGGTGGCGCGCTCGACGCCGACTTCGCGCAGGACCTCCAGGGCGGCCTGGACGGCGTCGCCGGGCGACACCCACATGCCGTCGTACAGCGGCGCGAACCCGAGCCAGCGCAGGCGGGTCCGGAGCGCGTGGCGCAGGTCCCGCTGGTCCTCCGGCACCGAGAACGCCGCCACGGTCCAGCGCCCGTCCCAGGACGTGGAGCTGGTCCCGAAGGCCATGATCCGCTGGGTGCCCTCGGCGAGCACCCGCTTGGCCCGCTCGGTGAGGCCGTAGTACGTCCGCCGGCCGCGCTTGGAGGAGGCGAGCAGCCCGCGGCGGGTGAGCCGGCTCAGGGCCGCCCTCGCCCCCACCGGCGTCACGCCGAACTCGGCCACCAAGCGGACCAGCGCCGCCGAAGGCAGCTGCTCGGCGCGGTCCCGCCAGTAGTCACCGAGCAGGGTGATCAGCAGGTGCTGCGGCTGCGACCCGCTCTGCGCGCGCGGCAGGTCGACGTTCGTCGTGGAGTCGTCGTCGACCGTCGCCGCTCCCGGGTCCACCATGGCGATGAGTGTACGCAGTCCGCACGCCCGGAAGCATTCGCGGCGCCGCCTGGCCGCCGTTTCAACGAATGGAACATTCAATAGACGGTCGTTCAGGCCGATGCAACACTTCCTGAAATGGCAGCTCCAGCTCCAGCGCCCGCATCGAATCCGCCGAGCTTGCGGGATCGGCTGACCGAGCCCGAGGGCAGGTTCTACCTCGGAGGCATGCAGGCCTTGGTGCGCCTGGCCCTGGACGTCGCCCGCCGCGACCGCGCCGCCGGCCTGCGGACGGGCGTGCTGGTCACCGGCTACCCCGGCTCCCCCATCTCCGGCCTGGACCTGGCCCTGCAGCGCGAGGCCGAACTGGCCGAGCGGCACGGCGTGCGGCTGGTCCCGGCGGCGGCCGAGGAGCGCGCGGCCACCGCGTTGATGGGCTCGCAGATGCTCGACGGCTTCCCCCACTCCCGCTACGACGGGGTGGTCGGCTTCTGGTACGGCAAGGGTCCCGGCATCGACCGCTCCGGCGACGCCCTCAAGCATGGCAACTTCGCCGGGACCAGCGAACATGGCGCGGTGGTGGTGCTGTCCGGCGAGGATCACGAGGCGAAGTCCTCGACCATGCCCTTCCAGGAGGACTACGCCTTCGTCTCGGCCGGGATCCCGGTGCTGTACCCGTCCAGTGTCGAGGAGTTCCGCACCCTCGGCCTCCACGCGGTGGCGATGTCGCGGTACAGCGGCTGCTGGGTGGCGCTCAAGCTGGTGACCGCCCTGTGCGACGGCGGCCAGAGCCTCCAGCTGGTCCAGGATGACCCCGAGATCGTGCTGCCGGAGCTGGAGATCGGTGGGCAGCCGTTCAGGAAGCGGACCGACTTCACCTTCTTCCCCGGCCGCAACATCGACCACGAGCGGCACCTGTACCGGGAACGCCAGGTCGCCGCGCTCGCCTACGCCCGCGCCAACCACCTCGACCGGATCGTGGTCCGGAGCGAGGGCCGGCGCCGGGACCAGGTCGGCCTGGTGGCCGCCGGGAAGTCCTGGGCCGATCTGCGCCAGGCCCTCCAGGACATGGGCGTCGACGACGACACCCTGCGGGCGCACGGGATCCGGCTGCTCAAGCTGGCGCTCACCTACCCTCTCGACCCGGAGATCGTCGCCGAGTTCGCCGCCGGCCTGGACGAGATCGTGGTCGTCGAGGAGAAGCACGGCGTGGTCGAGTGGCAGGTCAAGGAGGCCCTCTGCGGCCTCCCCCACCCGGTCCGGGTGCTCGGCAAGCGCGACGAGCACGGCGCCCCCCTGTTCCCGGTCGAGGGCGGCATGGACGCCGACCGGATCGCCGAGAT
>DASWDC010000147.1:0-3085 GCA_036395655.1 Actinomycetota bacterium
CGGCGGCGTGTCGATGCGCTGCGCCCAGTTGCTCTTGGGCGGGTCGAGCCCGGCGGTGCCGAGGCCGTCCAGGACGGCGGGGTCGAAGCGGCTCCCCGGGCCATGGTCAACCGCCTGGTTGTAGACGCCGACCGTGTCCTCGGCCGCCCGCACCGCCGCGGGCGCCATGCCCAGCTGCCCGGCCAGTGCCGCGACCGAGTCGGCCTGGTAGGCGCCGTACATCGGCGGGATGAAGCGGCCGAGGACCTTGCGGTCCCACAGGGCATAGGCGATCTGGCCGGGTTGCAGGGCGATGTGGCCGCCCCAGGTGGCGTAGCGCTTGGGCCAGAGCTCTTCGCCCTCGTCGCAGAAGCGCTGCCCTGCCCGGTTGACCACGATGCCGAAGGGGATCGCGTCCACCCGGGTCGCGATGCCGCCGTCGAACCTGGGGCTGCGGGCGTCGACCGCGACGGCGTGGAAGCCACGCTCCTCCCCGGCGCGCTCGGCGCCGTGCTCCAGCAGCGCGGCGAGCACCGTGCCGTCGTTGTAGCGCGGGCCGCGGACGTGGTAGTTCAGCGCCGCGTCGCCCCAGTAGCGCCGCAGCCAGTCGATGTTGGCCTCGAAGCCGCCGCTGGCGCAGACGACCGCGCCCGCCCGCACCCGCCGCCGGCCGTCGGGGGCGTTCACGATCACCTCGACGCAGGCGTCGCCGTCGAACCGCAGGGCCTCGACGCCGGATTCGTAGGCGACTTCGACGCCGGCCCGCCCGGCGGTGCGGTAGTAGGCGTTCAGCAGCGCCTTGCCGCCACCCAGGAAGAACCGGTTGGTGCGCCCCAGGTGCAGGGTCCCGTTCAGCGGCGGCTGCCAGCGCACGCCGCGCGCGGACATCCAGGCCGGCACCGAGACGGACTGCCGCACCGTCAGCTCGGCGAGGCGCTCGTCGCCAGGGCCGCCGATTCCGCACAGGTCCGCCCACATCTCGCCGAAGCCGTAGACGCCGGGGGTGTAGGCGTCGGGGTGGTCGTGGACGCAGCGGATGTTGCGGGTGTGGCGGCTGTTCCCGCCACGGAACACCAGCGGCGCCCGCTCCAGCACGAGCACGCGCGCGCCCTGGTCCCTGGCGCTGAGCGCGCTGACGATCGCCGCGTTGCCGCCGCCGACCACCACCACGTCCCAGCGCCCATCGAGCCTCGCCAGCGGAACCCACCTCCTCCGGTG
The DNA here is from genome assembly GCA_036395655.1 of Actinomycetota bacterium. Classification (GTDB taxonomy): domain Bacteria; phylum Actinomycetota; class CALGFH01; order CALGFH01; family CALGFH01; genus DASWDC01. The sequence goes on from DASWDC010000147.1 coordinate 1,198, forward strand.
TTCATGAGAATCCTAGTGCATACAACGGTACACAACAAGGGCGACATGAACGTCGGTGAGGCGGCGAGCGACCCTAGGCGTGGCAGTGCAGCGGGCCGCCGTTGAAGACCACCATTTGCTGAAGGGCGCCCAGCACGTCAACCTCCGCGTAGGCGCCCGCGCCGGAACCGTCCAGCCCGCCCAGCTCGGCGTAGGCGCGGTGCAGGTTGCCGACGATCCGCTCGGCGTCCGTCCACGCCTTGTACTCGCCCAGGTCGGCCTCCCGGGCGGCCTCCAGCGGGGTCAGCCCGGCCTCGATCCCCCGCCGGGCGACGTCCTGGACGAAGCGCAGGTAGCCGATGGTCACCTCGAACCACTCCGGCCCGCAGAGGTCGCCATGCCCGGGAACGACGGTCTCCGCGCCGAGCCGCTTGAGGTCCTCGCTCACCGCGATCGTGCCGGCGACCGAACCCATCAGCACGAACGGCGTGCCGCCGTGGAAGACCAGATCCCCGGCGAACAGCACCCGCCGCTCGGGGATCCACACGATCGAGTCGGCCCCGGTATGGGCCGGCTGGCCCACATACCGCACCTCGCAGCGCAGCTCGCCCGCGTAGACCATGACCTGGTCGGTGTAGGTGAGGAACGGCGCCACGCGGCGCACGGCCCCCCACTCCGGCGCCTCGAAGAGCCGCGCGTAGGCCTCCAGCGGCGGAGCCGCCAGCAGCTCCCGGCGGGTCCGCTCGTGCGCCACGATCGTGGCGGTCGGGAAGAACACGTTGCCGTGGGTGTGGTCGCCGTGGAAATGGGTGTTGATCAGCGTCCGCACCGGCGCGGGGGTGACCCGCGCGATCGCCTGCCGGTAGGCGAGCGTGCGCCGCTCGGTGGAGCAGGCGTCGACGCTCACCACCCCCTCGCCGTCCGGCAGGAGCAGGAACCCCGTGTTGTTGATCCACCAGCTCCCGTCAGGCTGGATATAGGCATAGATCCCGTCGCCGACCTCACTGACCCAGGGCTGGCTCTCGCTCATGCATGACATCCCGTCTCTGCGCGTTCTCCCGACCTGTCCCCTCGATTATCCGGTGGTGGTGAACAGCGGGTCGAGGTAGCCGTCCGGCGCGAGCGCGCTGATTCCTTCGTTGATTCCTTCGTTGATTCCTTCTTGACAAGTAGGGTTCAGAGTGCTCGTCTGCGTAGATCGTGAGATTCATCCCGATCGCTCGCGCTCCGCCCAGGTTGCCCGCAAATCACGTGGCATCCATGCAGAGCTGCAGGCGCAAAGGAGCGCGGCATGTGGACGACGCATCTGCGATCGAGCTTCCCGCGACGCGGCATTCGGACCCGGCTGGCCGTCGCGATCGTCGGAGCGGTGGTGGTCCTGCTCGCTGTTGTGGCCGGACCCGCCGCCGCCGCCGGATCGTCGCTGATCCATCTGAGCACCGACCCCTACACGAATTCGTTCTCGGCACATCAGACCGAGGTTGAGCCGGACTCGCTCGCGGCCGGGTCGACCATCGTGTCGGCCTTCCAGGTTGGGCGGGTCTTCATCGGCGCCTCCGCCAACATCGGCTGGGCGACTTCCCGCGACGGTGGCAGGACCTGGCAGCACGGCTTCCTGCCAAAGACCACGACCCAGGCCTCCCCGCCGGGCAGCTACGCCCGGGCCAGTGACGCCTCGGTCGCCTGGTCCGCCCGCGACCACACCTGGCTGATCTCCTACCTGGTCGCTCCCAGCGTCACCTCCAACGCGATCGTCGACCTGCTGGTGAGCCGCTCCAGGGACGGGATCCACTGGGGCCCCCCGATCACGGTCGCCGCCCGCAACGAGTTCCTCGACAAGAACTGGACCACCTGCGACAACTCCCCGGCCAGCCCGTTCTACGGCAACTGCTACACCGAGCTGGAGGTC